>JAYVPA010000219.1:0-13090 GCA_043757615.1 Sphingobacteriales bacterium
GCTGCTTTTATAGTGCTACCATAGCTGTCAATTTTTTCGCTTAACTGAAATGAAGAGAGCGACGAAGTGCCGCTTTTAAATAACTTTGAGGTGCTTTCAGAAACCAGTTTTGCCGGCTCTGTCCAACGTCCGGAATTGAATACTAAATCAATACGTAGTATATCGTTTTTAGTGCCGTTAAAACCAAATAATTGAAGATTATTTTTCAGTATAATTTTTTCCGGATCCGGAAATGTAATCTTGTCTATATCGTGAATTTGTGGTAAAGTCATTTTTGTTTAGATGTTTAGATTTTTGGATAGGAGACATGAGACAAGAATTCTTTGAATTCGAGAGAATAGAATGTGTTTTTCTTGTTACTCACATCTCATATCTCTCTTTTCAAGTCTCCTGTTTTTTTCAAATAAAACAGCGTGTTGCTTTTTTCTTTCGTAAATATTTTCTGTGCAAACTGCTGAATGCGTTCTGCGCTTACAGCATCATAATTTTTTTCTTCTTCATTAATTAAATTCGCATCGCCCAATAATTCATAAGTTGCCAAGCTGATAGCACGGTTTAATAAACTTGCTTCCGAAAAATTCATATAGGTAATCATCTTGTTTTTGCACTTTTGCAGTTCAGATTTGTTCACTTTTTCAGTCTGTATTTTTTCTAATTCTTTCCAGATTAAATCAACAGCTTTTTGCACATCATAATTATCAGAAACTTTTCCTTCCAATGCAAACATTCCAATATCATCACTCGAAGTTATATAGGCATCAATTTCTACAAAAGCTTTTTCTTCTTTTACTAATTTCTGATGTAAGCGCGATGAAGTTCCGTTCGATAAGATATCTGAAGTAACATCCGCAACGTAATAATCAGGATGCAATCTGTCGCACATTTTAAAAGCAATAAAAACAGCATTTAACGGAACTTCTTCATAAACGGTTTTTTCTTTAGCAGTAGTTTGTTCCGGTTCATAAAATACATTTTGTTCTACAGGAATTCCTTTCAGTCCGCCAAAATAATTCACAATCAATTCGCTTGCTTTTTCTTTTTCAATATTTCCGGCGATTACTAAAATCGCATTGCTCGGCTGATAGTATTTTGAATAAAAATTTTGCACATCTTCTAAAGTAGCATCTTCCACATGTTTTAATTCTTTACCGATAGTAGGCCACTTGTAAGGATGTTTTTCATAAACCATTTCGCGCAGAATATGCCACACATTACCATAGGGCTGATTGATGTAATTTTCTTTAAATTCTTCAATCACTACTTTTCGCTGAACATCTAAACTTCTTTTACTGATGTTGAGGTTTGCCATCCTGTCGGCTTCCAGACATAAAGGAATTTCTATATTAACAACAGGAACGGTATCATAATAATTCGTGAAATCATTATTGGTAAAAGCATTGTTTTCTCCGCCCGCTTCCTGCAAAGGTTTATCAAAATCAGAAAAATGTTTGCTGCCACTAAACATCAGGTGTTCAAATAAATGCGCAAATCCGGTTTTGTTTTCGTTTTCATGTTTCGCACCTACTTTGTATAAAGTATTTATAACAACGAATGGTGTGGTTTTATCGTAATGATGAATTAAAGTCAAGCCATTATCTAATACTTCTCTGGAGTAATCTATCATGCTGCGAAAATACAATGTACGATTAACAATAAGCAATAAAATTTTATACAATAATTCTTAGCGTTCTTTGCGACTTTGCGAGAATAACATTTTACCCTTACCTTTGTTGTATATAAAATAAGAATGAAACTCTCAGATTTATATAAAAAAGCACTCAACTTCGAATTTCTAAGCATCGAAGAAGGAGTCTTTTTGTTTGAAAATGCCCCGACTACCGAGTTAATGGCAATCGGACATCAGTTGCGTATGATTCAAAAGCCCGATAACATTGTAACTTGGCAGATTGATAGAAATGTAAACACTACAAATGTTTGTGTGGCGAATTGTAAATTCTGTAATTTTTACAGAAAACCGGGTCACGAAGAATCTTACATTACAAACATTGAAACATATAAAACGAAGATAGAAGAAACTATCCGATACGGCGGAGATCAGCTTTTATTACAAGGAGGTCATCATCCTGAATTAGGATTAAAGTTTTATGTTGATTTATTTTCTGCTCTTAAAAAATTATATCCTGAAATAAAACTGCATGCACTCGGGCCGCCTGAAATTGCTCATATCTGCAAACTCGAAGGCATGTCGCATACAGCAGTATTAACAGCATTAAAAAAAGCAGGATTGGATTCTTTGCCGGGCGCGGGGGCAGAAATCCTCAACGACAGAGTTCGTCGTTTATTGGCAAAAGGAAAATGCAGCGGAAAAGAATGGCTGGATGTTATGCGCGCAGCACATCAATTACATATAACTACTTCTGCGACGATGATGTTTGGTCACATAGAAACCATTTATGAGCGAATGGAACATCTGGTGTGGATTCGACAGGTGCAAAGTGAGAAACCAGCAGATGCAAAAGGCTTCTTAGCCTTTATTCCCTGGCCTTACCAGGATGAAGGAACGCTTTTAAAAAAGATGCGCAATATCAGAAATCAGGTAACCGGAGACGAATATATTCGTATGCTGGCTATCAGCAGAATAATGCTGCCGAATATTAAGAATATCCAGGCATCATGGCTTACGGTTGGAAAAAAAGTAGCTCAATTATGTTTGCGGGCCGGTGCTAATGATTTTGGTTCTATTATGATTGAAGAAAATGTAGTTTCTGCTGCCGGAGCGCCACACAGATTTACTTCCAAAAGCATACAGGATGCCATAAAAGACGCAGGCTTTGAACCTAAATTAAGAAGCCAGCAATATGAGTTCAGAGAAGTGCCTGAAAGCATAGAAGAGCAAGTGATTAATTATTAGGTTATTCTTTATAAAAAAAATTGCTTTTAATCAAAAAAACGTCAAAAACTTAAGTTAAAAACAGACTTTTTGCAACTGTATTTAAATATTTCTTGTCATTATAGAAGTAATGCGGTAAAAATTCTTGAAAAATTCTTGTTTCTAAAAAAAAATGTATTAATATTGCAGATTAACATACATTAACTTCTTAAGAATTATTAACAAAACCAGTTAGTCTTTATGAAAAAAACGTTATTATTATGGTTATTTGGGTTGTTGCTTACAACTCAAGTTTTTGCGCAGAACCGTACGTTAAACGGTACTGTAAAAGATGCAACCACAGGCGAAGCGCTGATAGGTGTGAACGTTACGGGAAAAGGTACCACGATTGGTACTGTTACAGACATTGATGGTAAGTATACATTGGAACTACCGAAGGATGTAACAACTTTAGTATTCTCATACATCGGATACACAAATTTAGAAAAACAAGTCTTAGCTCTTAAGGTGGATGCAGCAATGTCTTCATCAGCGGTAGAAATTACAGAAACTGTCATAACAAGTTTTGCTGTAAAAAGAGAAGCAAGAAGTACTTCTTTTGCAACACAAACTGTAAAAAATGAAGACTTCAACAAAACGGGCGGAAACGTATTTGATGCGCTTCAGGGAAAAGTGGCAGGTGTAAAAATTAATGCTACTTCCGGACAAGTGGGAACATCAAACCGCATCGTAATCAGAGGTGAGTCTTCTATTACAGGGAATAACAACGCTTTAATGGTAATTGACGGTATTCCAATTAATAATAAATCCAGAGGGAACGATAATTTTGTTTCTAACTATACTGATTTTGGTAACAACGGTAATGTTGTAAATCCTGATGATATTGAATCAATGACAATATTAAGCGGACCTGCTGCAACAGCATTATATGGTTCAAGAGGTACAGGCGGTGTAATCGTAATTACAACCAAATCTGGAAAATCAAAAGATAAAGATAAGATTAAGGTATCTATCAACTCAAGTGTTGGTTTCGATAAAGTTTATTTGGTTTACAAAAGACAAGATAAATTTGGTGAGGGTTACTATCCTGTAGGTATAGTACCGGGCGAAAATTTTTCTTGGGGTCCTGCAGTGGATGGTAGACCAAGAGTTTGGACGGCACCAACTACATTACCTGATGGAAGTACTGCACAGTTAATCAGACCTTATTCTGCAATAAAAGGTCAGTTAAATCAATTTTTCAATACTGGTATTACTACAAATAATGGTATTTCTTTTCAAGGTGCATCTGATAAATTTAATTATTTTGTTTCTTATAATAATTTAAATAATAAAGGGATTATACAAGGCGTTTATTATAAAAAGAATGATGTGACTTTTAATGCAAATGCACACCTGACAAAGAATTTCTCAACCACTTTCGGTTTAAAGTATTCTAATATTAACCAGGATCAGAAAGTTAGTGGTAGAGAGTTTGCTAACCCTTACCAAGCAGCAATTCAAACACCGATAAATATTCCAATCAGCGAAGTAAGAGATTACAATAGCCCTTACCAAAACTTAGAAGGTTATTATGGTTCATATACCCCAAATCCTTTCTATATATTGGCAAATACAAGAAGTTTAAGTAAGACTCATAATATCTTAGCTAATTTAGAATTAAATTATAATCCAATTGAGGACTTAACACTAACTGCTCGTATTGGAGATAATATAGTTGTACAAGACATTAATTTAGAAAAACCAAAATTTGATTATACAATCGATAAGTTCAATCCGGATAACGGAGGCGGACCTAGAGTTTCTGGTATTGGTACTTATATACAAGATGATTTTTTGAATAATGACTTAACTGTTGACTTATTGGGTACCTATAAAAAAGATTTAGGAAAAAAGAAAAAAGGTAATATTACCTTATTGGCAGGGACATCATATTTCGAACAGTTTGAAAGGGAATTAACTGCATCTACAGTAGGTGGTTTGGTTATTCCTGGTTTTTACGATTTAAGTAATTCTTCAGAAAATAGATTCTCAGATCAATTTTCACAAAAAGAAAGATTATTAGGTGTATTTGCAAATATTAATGCAAGCTATAATAAGATGTTGTTTTTTGAATACTCTGCACGTAATGACTGGTCGTCTACATTACCAGTAAAAAGTAACCATTTCTTTTATCAGTCGGGAGGTGTTTCTTTTGTTCCGACAGAATTATTTAAGACACAAAATAAATGGTTAAACTATATGAAATTAAGAGCTAATGCAGGTACTTCAGGTAAGGGTGCAACACCTTACAGGGTGGCATCTGTATTTGTATCAAATCCTGCTTTTGATGATTATTCAATTAAAGATTACCAACAAACTTTCCCTTGGGTAAATGCTGCTGGAAATACTGTAAGCGGATATACTAAAGGTAATGTTATTGGGAGCCCTGATTTAAAACCAGAGTTAACATTTACATGGGAAGTTGGAACGGATATCGGTTTATTTGAAGACAGACTGAAAATAGGATATACTTATTACGATAAGACATCTAAGAATTTATTAGTCGATGTTACTTTACCGGCCTCTTCAGGATATACATCTCAAACTAAAAACATTGGTAAAATTTCTAATAAAGGACATGAGTTAACAGTAGTAGCTACGCCAATCAGAAATTTGAAGAATGTTACATTGGAATTAAGAATGACATATTCTAAAAATATAAATAAAGTAGTTAAAGTTTCAGATGATACTAAAGAATTAGGAATTGGTGGTTCTACAGATGCAGGTACATTTGCAGCAGAAGGATTACCTTATGCTTCTTGGAAAGTATACGACTGGTCTAAAGATAGTCTTGGAAGATATATAGTAAGTGCTACCGGTATTCCGACACAAGCTGCAACAAGAGAATTTGTAGGATCTACACAGCCAGATTATAGAATGGGATTTGGTTCAAGATTATCTTGGAAAGGATTGTCTTTCGATGTTCAATTTGACATGAGCAGAGGCGGATTATTTAATTCTGGTACTAAAGAGCTATCTGACTTTAATGGTACTTCTCTTTCTTCTTTACAAAATGACAGACTACCTTATTTGATGCCAAATTCAGTTGTGAAAACAGCTAGTGGCGCATATGTAGAGAATACAACATCTATGGTTGATCCTTATCCTTTCTTCAGAGATTTACCATCTAAATACATGTTAATTGATGCTTCTTACATTAAATTAAGAGAGGCTACTGTGTCTTATACGTTACCTAGAAAAGCATACGGTAAAACACCAATCTCTGGAATTACTATCGGCGCATTTGGCAGAAACTTGAAATTCTGGTTACCTGCATCTAATATATTTGCTGAACCGGAATCAAATTCAGTAGGTGGTAATAGCAATGATCAAGGATTTGAACAGGCCACGACACCTTCTACAAGAAGCTATGGATTTAATTTTAAATTAGAATTTTAATAAAATAAATCAGAATAAGATATGAAATATATAATTAAACCAAGATTTTATGCCATAGCAATCTCATTATTGCTGAGTATAACGGGTTGCCAAAAAGTATTGGATATTAATACAGATCCAAACAATCCTTCATCTGCAAATCCCGAACAATTATTGCCTGCCTCACAAGTTGAAATGGCATCAGCATTTGATAATCAATATGCTTTTGTTTCATCTTCGTGGGCACAATACTGGACGGCTGGTACTACTATCGGATCAAATCCAACAGAATTTTTTACTATGATTGGAGGAGACATTAACGCGTCTTATTCAAGAGCTTACGCAAGAGCTATGCAGGATATGTCTGAGTTAATCAAATCCGACCAACCTGTTTATGCAGGTATGTCAGAAATATTACTGGCATATACTATGCAGACGATTGTAGATTTACACGGAGATGTGCCTTTTTCAGAAGCATTTAAAGGAGATGTTGCAGATGGTGGTATAGTTACCCCTAAATTTGATAAAGCAACTGATATTTATGCAGCATTAATTCCTTTAATCGATAAAGGAATAGAAGATGTACAAAAAACCGGTTCTACTGTTCGTAAACCAAAAGATGAGGATTTAGTATATGGCGGAAAAATTGCAAACTGGGTTGTTTTAGCCAATACATTAAAACTAAAAATATTGGTAAGGCAATCTTTTGCAGATCCATCTAAATTGGATGATGCTGCACGTTTAATGGCTTCGGGAGTAACATTTATAGACGGTACTAATCCGGCAACTGTATACTTTGACGGTGCAACAAAAGGAAATTCTAATCCTCTCTGGGCGCGTTTTGAATCTCGCGAAGCAACTAAAATGTACATGAGAGCAAGTCAGACAAGTATAGATGTATTATTAGCATTAAATGACCCTCGTATTGCTACCATTTATAAATTTGGCTCTGATCCAACTCCACTTGGAATCAATCAGGCGGAAGCAAATAACGTCCCTTATAAAGCAACGCTTAATACGAAATATGCGGAACCAAATCCAACATATGTTTACAATGCATCAACACCGGTATTCATAATCAGTTCGTGGGAAAGTAAATTTTTACAGGCTGAAGTTCAGGCACGTAAAGGAAATGCGGCAGCAGCGGAAGCAACCTGGGATGCTGGCGTTGAAGAATCTTTTAAATATTATCAAAATGATACTGGAACAATTTTTTCTGATTACATTGCTGGTTTAACTTTTGGCGCAACAATTGACGATCAGATTAAGTCTATAGCAATTCAAAAATGGATTTCTATGAATGGATTACAAATGTATGAGGGTTGGATAGAAACACGCAGGTTTGACAGACCAGGCCAAATTATTTTTGCAGGCTCCAGACCTGGTGCTATTTTCTACTCACCTACTCAGAATTCAATAGGTACAGATAGATTCCCATCATTATTTGTGTATCCACTTACAGAAACGCAATATAATCCAAATACTCCGGCTAGAACTGTAACAGATAAAGTATTTTGGGATAATTAACAATTAAAAATTTAAATAATGAAAACGATACAATTCAAATATCTCACACTTTTCTTCCTTGTAGTTCTAACACTTGGAAGCTGTACAAAAAATAAGGTAGAACCATCTAGACCTACTTATTTACCATTTATTAAAATAAATGGAAACCTTCTTGTAACACTAATTGTAGGAGACACATATACAGATGCAGGGGCTTCGGTGACAGAAGGGGGTGTTCCTATAACTCTAAATACAGAAAATCCTGTCGATGATACACAACCGGGTGTTTACAAGGTTGTTTATTCAGCTGTAAACGTTGATGGAGTTGAAGGTTCAGCATCTCGTACGGTAATAGTATTGCCGGGAGCAGTAACTAATGATGTAAACTACATTGAAGGGAAATATAAAACAAATCCTTTACCACCAGCAGGCTCAGCTCCACAGTGTACTATTTCTAATATTTCTAAAGTTACTGCAGGGGTTTATTATACAGAAAATTGTTGGGGTAGTGGAAGTGCAGCAGTATTACCTGCTTATTTCTTTTGCCTGGATGGTGTTAGCTTAGAAATTCCGTTACAAGGTTCAGGTGCAGGTGCAGTAGTAACTTCAGGTGGCCCTGGTGTATATGATGTAGCTAACAGTAAAATCATCTGGACTATAACACGTCCTTTTTTCCCTGGAGGGGCAATAACAAGAACAAAAACCTGGACTAAAGTATAAAACGTCAATAGATTATAAATAATAAAAGAAAAAGTTATAATATGAAAAAAATAAAATTTTTAACGCTCGCAATGGTTCTTTCCCTGGGCTTGTTTTCTTGTAAAAAAGAATACGTGGTAAATAATGCGGCTACGGTAAACATGGCAGGTGAATGGTGGGTTCAGATTTTTGCAGACGATGATACTACTCTATTATACTCATATGATGATATTGCAGGTTCATTTATTACATCAAACACAGCGGCAGATGTAAATACAGAATTATTACTTAATTTACCTGGTGCTGGATTTGGTCCTTTTGCGTTCAAAGTAAAAACACCGATTGATTATTCTAATACGTCATTTAAAAGTGCAGTAGGCATTTATGATGTAAACGATAGCTTACGCACCAATGCGATTACGATTCATGAAGGTAAAATTTTTAAAGGTGCAGCTACAGCTCCTTCTTTACACAAAACAGACAGTATCCGATTAGTGATAGAATATGTTGACGGAGATCCTGGTACTAAATATGTTTTCAAAGGATATAAAGATACAGGCTGGCCTGAAGACAGACACGACTAATCGTTATCTGTGTATGTAGAATAAAAAAGCCATCTGAATGACAGATGGCTTTTTTATTCTACTTAACACACATTTAATTTGACCGCGTTCCAAAAATTCCTTTACAAATTCGTATATTTGCAGCGCAATTTTAAAAGCAAAGTGGTAAAAAAATCTAATATAATTATCTTCCTGTTTGTGTTATTAATGCCTTTCGTGTTAATTGCCAATCCGGAAGCTGTAACTAAAGGTGAAAATCTTGAAAATAAAGATGCCTCAGCTGAAGTAGTGGAACATATTATGAACCACGTAGCAGATGCAAATGAGTTTCATATCGCAACCATTGGCCACAATCATTATGCTTTACATTTACCTTGTATCTTATTAAGAGAGGGTAAATTATCTGTTTTTTCATCTGCTGTATTCAACGGTGGTGAAAAAGAAGTAGATGGTTATAAATTAGATGAACATTCCGGCAGAGTGGTGGATGCAGTAACAGATAACAGAAGTACAAACCTTGTAAGCTATTTCACGGCAAAAGATTCTTCTAAGTTTTTAGATTTTTCTATCACTAAGAATGTATTTACTTCGTTAATTGGATTTTTGATTTTAGCAATAATACTACTTTCCGTTAAGAATGCATATGTTAGAAATAAAAACAAATCACCAAAAGGTATCCAGTCAGCAATAGAGCCTGTCATTAATTATTTGGTAGAGGATGTGATTAAATTGAACATCGGACCTAAATATGAAAAATTCGTTCCGTTCTTATTGTCTGTTTTCTTTTTTATATTAATCAATAATTTAATCGGATTAATTCCGTTTTTTCCCGGCAGTGCAAATGTATCCGGTAATATCGCATTCACTTTTGTAATTGCAGTAATAGCATTTATTATCATTAATATCAATGGTAACAAAAGCTATTGGGGGCATATATTTTTTATGCCGGGCGTTCCAAAATGGGTATTGCTTATCCTGACACCGGTAGAGGTGGTAGGTTTATTTATCAAACCTATCGCATTAATGCTGCGACTTTTCGGTAACATCACAGGCGGTCACATTGCTATTTTAAGTATTGTGAGTTTGATTTTTATATTTGGAAAAATGGGGCAAAGCATCGGCGGCGCATCAATCGGCGGCGGTATGGCAATTCCAATTGTATTATTCGTAAACGCTATGGAATTATTCGTGGCATTCTTACAGGCATATGTTTTCACATTACTCACTTCCATTTTTATTGGAGCAGCAGTGGAAGAACATGAGCATCACGGAGCAGAACATCATTAATTTTATTATTATAAAACATTAAAAATTTTTAGTTATGACAATTACAGGAATCGCAGCGCTTGGTGCAGGTTTAGCAGCTTTAGGTGCAGGAATCGGAATCGGTTTAATCGGAGGTAATGCTACACAGGCAATCGCTCGTCAGCCGGAAGCATCCGGTGACATCAGAGGTGCAATGATCTTAACAGCAGCATTGGTAGAAGGTGCAGCGTTGATCGCTATTATCTTCTCATTCTTGATGAAATAGTCTTTAGGAATGTTCAATAATTGTAAATCAATAATTGACTATTCTGTGTGCGCATTTAAAAAAATGTATTGCAACATAAAATAAAATTTCGTTCGTAGAGCGAGTAACTTACCGCATTGGTAATTAAAACTGAATCGTATGCATATTTTAGCATTTGATCCAATGAGTTTAATCTTACCCGATTTGGGTTTGCTGTTTTGGACGACAGTTATCTTCTTATTGTTTTGGTTTTTGATGGGCAAATTTGCTTTCAAACCGATAGTAAAAGCTATTAAAGACAGAGAGCAATCTATTGATGATGCACTTTCTGCTGCAGATAAAGCAAAAACAGAAATGCAGCAATTGCAGTCGGATAATGCTGCATTATTAAAAGAAGCAAGAGAAGAGGGTGCAAGAATCTTAAAAGAAGCTAAAGAAGTGAAAGAATCTGTAATCGCAGATGCGCACGGAAGAGCAAAAGAAGAAGCGGCAAAAATTGTAGCAGACGCTAAGTTGGAAATTGATGCTCAGAAGAAAGCTGCGTTGGCAGAAGTGAAAAATGAAGTAAGTAAACTGTCTGTGGAAATAGCTCGGAAAGTGTTAGGCCGTGAATTAGAAGCTTCTAAAGATCAACAGACTTATATTAATTCACTGGTAGCTAAAATGAACTAATGTCAGCAGAAAAAGTAGGAAAACGGTATGCAAAAGCATTATTTGACGAAGCAGCGGCAAGCAGCTCGTTAGATGCTGTTTCTGTAGATTTGGATTTCATTGATGCAACATTAAAATCAAGCAGAGAACTGAAAGCAGTTTTCAAAAGTCCGGTAGTACCTGGCCATAAAAAATCAGAAATTACCAAGCAAATCTTTTCGGGCAAACTAAAACCGGTTACAGAAAAATTCTTACAATTATTAATTGCACAAAGCAGAGAAGGATATATTCAGGATATTATTGCTGCTTTCGTAAGATTGTTTAATGAAAGTAAAGGTATTTCTGAAGTAACGGTAACAACTGCAACTGAACTGGATGCTGAAAATGAGGAAAAAATTATCAGTTTCATCAAAGCACAATCCGGTTATCCGAATGTAAAAATCAATAAAAAAACAGATGCATCGATCATCGGTGGTTTTATTGTTGACTTTGGCGGAAAATTATACGACAATTCTGTTCGATATAAATTGAATAAAATAGAAAAAGAAATTTCTTTAAACTAAGATAAATTATAATAAAAATGGTAGAAGTAAGACCGGATGAAATATCAGCGATACTACGTCAACAATTAGGAAACGTTTCTACAGAAGCACAATTGGAAGAAGTAGGAACCGTACTGCAAGTAGGTGACGGTATTGCGCGTATTTACGGATTATCACAGGTGAAAGCGGGAGAATTAGTAGAATTCTCTAATGGCATGAAAGCTATTGCATTAAATCTGGAAGAAGATAACGTAGGTGTCGTGTTAATGGGTGCTTCTGATGAGATTAAAGAAGGTGACAGCGTTAAGCGTACCGGATTAATCGCATCGTTGAATGTTGGTGAAGGAATGTTAGGCCGTGTAGTAAATACATTAGGTCAGCCTATCGATGGGAAAGGACCAATTACAGGTGAGTTATTTACAATGCCATTAGAAAGAAAAGCACCGGGTGTTATCTTTCGTCAGCCGGTAACGGAACCATTGCAAACAGGTATCAAATCTATCGATGCGATGATTCCAATCGGACGAGGACAGCGTGAGTTAATCATCGGTGACCGTCAGACAGGTAAAACTGCGATTGCAATTGATACCATCATCAACCAAAAAGAATTTTACCAAAGAGGGGAACCTGTATTTTGTATCTATGTAGCATGTGGTCAGAAAGCATCTACTGTTGCAAATATTGCTCAGACTTTGGAAGAAAACGGCGCAATGCCTTATACAGTAATCGTTTCTGCAAGTGCTGCAGATCCGGCTCCTATTCAGTTCTACGCACCATTTGCGGGCGCTGCTATCGGTGAGTTTTTTCGTGATACAGGTCGTCCTGCATTAATCGTGTATGATGATTTATCTAAACAGGCAGTAGCATATCGTGAAGTTTCTTTATTATTAAAAAGACCTCCGGGACGTGAAGCATATCCCGGTGACGTATTCTATTTACATTCTCGTTTATTGGAGCGTGCTGCAAAAGTTATTAATAACGATGCGATTGCGCAAACGATGAATGACTTACCTGAATCATTGAAAGGAAGAGTAAAAGGCGGTGGCTCATTAACAGCATTACCAATCATTGAAACACAAGCAGGTGACGTTTCTGCATATATTCCAACTAACGTAATTTCTATTACAGACGGACAGATATTCTTAGAAGCAAATTTATTCAACGCGGGTGTACGTCCTGCAATCAACGTAGGTATCTCGGTATCTCGTGTGGGTGGTAATGCGCAAATCAAATCAATGAAAAAAGTGGCGGGTACATTAAAATTAGACCAGGCACAATATCGTGAGTTGGAAGCATTTTCAAAATTTGGTTCTGACTTAGATGCAGCTACAAAAGCGGTAATTGATAA
>JAYVPA010000220.1:0-3495 GCA_043757615.1 Sphingobacteriales bacterium
CAAATGCGATTTTGATATTTGTTCCGAAATCGTATTTGCTTCTTTTTCTCCGGCAATAACAATATATTTTTTTTCATCTTTTATAAAAGCATGCAAGGTTCCTTTGATGTAATAAAGTAAAAATCTGTACGCAGACAACAATATAATATTCAATAAAAAACCGATTACAATCACCCCTCTTGATGTACGTAAAAAATTCGGAAAGAATGCATACCAGATAGCAATCATCAATGTTCCTGTAGTCAATCCGACCAATAAACGACGCCACTTTGTAACTTTATCATACACGCCAAAAAACCACATAGAGAACAACCATGTGATGATGTAAATTGGTATATTGACATAAAAAAATGTTGCGGGAAATATGACATGTTCACTGGCTTTGATATAGCTTTCCCAGACGAGTTGTAATACATATAAATTGCCAAACATTAATATTGTATCCAGTAACGGTGCTCCGATTGGCTGGATGATTTTTTGCAGAACTGCTAAAAACCCTCTAAAATAAATTGCGATTTTTAATAAAAAAGTCAGCAATTTTCCGCGTGTGCCTGTTACGTGTTTATTGGCAAAAATAATCATTGCGTTATAAAACACTTTGATATAGTTTAAGCTTCCTTTCTTCGTGCTTTCGCCTTTGAAATGTATGATGGAAGTATCCGCAAAATAATAGTTTTTGTAACCTGCTTTTTTTATGCAATAAGATAAATCAATATCTTCTCCGTACATAAAATAATCTTCATCCAGCAAGCCAACTTTATCCAGTACGCTTTTACGCAGCAACATAAATGCACCGCTCAACACATCTATTTCATGAGATTGATTTTTATCCAGATAAGTTAAATGATACTGCCCAAATGTTTTAGAACCCGGAAAGAGTTTCGCCAGACCGCTCATCTTTGCAAAAGCTGCTGACGGTGACGGAAACCCGCGTTTGGATTCAGGTAAAAAATTCCCTGCACCATCATACATCTTCACACCCAAACCGCCAATAGCTGCATCTCCTTCCATTTTATCGATACACTTTTGCAATGTATCTTCCTGAATAATAGTATCGGGATTCAGCAATAAAATAAATTCGCCGGTTGCAATTCTTATTGCCTGATTATTCGCTTTTGAAAACCCAAGATTTTCTTTATTCGCAATTACCTTTACGGCAGGAAATTTCTGTTCCAGCATCTTCAATGAATCATCAGAAGAATTATTATCTACGACAAAAATCTCATAATCAAAATTTATATTGGATTTATAAACAGACAGAATAGTCTGCTCTAAAAAATAGCGCACATTATAATTTACTATGACGATGCTTAGTTTCACAAATGTTGAATGTTGAATGCTAAATATTGAATTTTATTAATTGTGATATTAATCATTTATCATTAAACATTCATCATTTAGATAAATAGTTTTCGTAAGGCAATCTTGATTGTATGGAACGAGCCAGGGTTATTTCATCAACATATTCCAGCTCACCGCCGAACGCTATACCTCGTGCTATAGAAGTAATTTTCAATTCATATTTAGACAGCATTTTTGATAGATAAAAAATCGTAGTATCACCGTCAATAGTTGGATTCAGTGCCATAATAATCTCCTTGATGTCACTGGTATCTACTCTGCTTAGCAAACTTTTAATATTTAATTGCTCGGGGCCGATGCCATCCATGGGAGAAATCAATCCTTCGAGCACATGATACAAACCATTATAATGTCTTGTATTTTCAATTGCAATAATATCTCTGAAATTTTCTACAATACATACCACACTTTTATCACGATACGAATTGGTACAAATACTGCAAACATCATCATCAGAAACATTATGACAGGTTTTACAGAATCTAATCTCATTCCGCATCTTCAAAATAGCTTCCGATAAATTTCTGGTATCGTTTGTCTCATGCTGCAATAAATGCATCACCAGGCGCAATGCTGTTTTTTTACCGATGCCCGGCAAGGTAGCAAAAGCGTTCACTGCATCTTCAATTAATTTAGACGGAAATTGCATACTGTAAAGGTAGGCATTAGTAAGAAGTAAGAAGTCATTAGTGGATATTTTTTTGATTATTCTTTATCAATTAATCGTACATTGTTAATCGTTAATTAATAAATCTATGTCGTCAATCTGGATAGGTATCAGTATTTCCGTTTATTTTATTTTTCTATTTATAATAGCTTGGTATACTTCAAGAAATGCCAATAACAAGGACTTTTTTGTTGGCGGAAAATCTTCACCCTGGTACATTGTTGCCTATGGCATGATTGGTACTTCGCTTTCAGGCGTTACGTTTATTTCTGTACCGGGAAAAGTCGGCACTGCTCATTTCGCTTATTTTCAGGTTGTTTTAGGATACCTGATAGGCTACTTTGTTATTGCATTTGTATTACTGCCCTTATACTATAAACTCAACCTGACTTCCATATATACCTATTTACAAAAACGTTTTGGAAACACGACTTATAAAACGGGTGCGAGCTTTTTTATTTTATCCAGAACATTAGGTGCGACACTAAGATTATTTTTAGTCATTAATGTTTTGCAGATTTTTTTGCTTCCTGAAGGGTTAGGATTTTTTACAATTGCAGCGTTCGTTATTTTAGTGATGATTTTATTGTATACGTTCAAAGGCGGCGTAAAATCTATCGTATGGACAGATATGCTCCAGACGACTTTCATGTTACTGGCATTAGTAACCTGTGTTTGGTTTATTAAAAATGAACTGCATTTATCATTTGGCGGATTAATCGGTTCGCTTGAAGAAAAAGGTTACACACAGATATTTATGACCGACTGGCTGAAAGGAAATTTCTTTATTAAACAAATTATAGGTGGTATGTTTATTACCATTTCCATGACGGGTTTAGACCAGGAAATGATGCAGAAAAATATCAGTTGTAAAAATTTAGGCGAAGCGCAAAAAAATGTAATTACATTTAGCTTTATTTTATTATTTGTGAATTTAATTTTTCTTGTATTAGGCGGTGTTTTATATTTATATGCAGCAGAAAAAGCTATTGAGATTCCTGCATTAACAGATAATCTATTTCCAATCATCGCACTAAAATATTTACCCGGATTTATTGCCATCATCTTTGTTATTGGTTTAATCTCTGCATTGTTTCCAAGTGCGGATGGCGCATTAACGGCATTAACATCTTCTATCTGTATTGATATTTTAGGCATCAATGATAAAAAAGAACTGACAGAACAACAACGAACTAAAACACGCTTAACTGTCCACTTTATTATGGCATTTGTATTTCTGCTGTTTGTAATAGGATTTAAGATTTTAAACAAGGCTGCAATTATTGATTTACTCTTAAAAATTGCCGGTTATACTTATGGTCCGTTATTAGGCTTATTCATGTTTGGCATCTTAACTAAAAGAAAAATAAACGATGGTTTATCACCAATAATTTGTTTGCTGTCGCCTGTTATTTGTTTTATTGCCGATAAAAATTCTGATAAATTGATTACCGGTTTTTCCTTCG
>JAYVPA010000221.1:0-3489 GCA_043757615.1 Sphingobacteriales bacterium
AACAGAAACATTTAATACTTCAGGGATATACAATATAATACTAACTAATGCAGAAGGTTGTGATAGTAATGTTACACTAAACCTGCTGGTTTTAAATAACGGTGATACGACGAGAATAACCCGATATATTTGTCAGGGAGATAGTGAAACATTAAGTGGTCAGGTATTCACTACAACAGGTATTTACTACATTCAAACAAGTAACGGCATGTGTACAAATGTTACAGCGTTAAATTTAGTTGTAAGACCCGTATCACTGTTATCACTAAATAAAACAATTTGTCAGGGCGATTCAATTGTAATAGGCGGAAGAGCATTTACTTCTACAGGCATATATACTGTAAGTTTACAAAATACAACCGGTTGTGATAGTTTGGTTTCATTAAATCTGTTTGTCAGGGTATGTACTGATACATCATTGATAGTTAGAGATACTACCGTTTTTGAAACTCTTCCTGTTTACACAAATATATCCGTTTGTAGTATTTCAATACCAACAAACAGGGATTCTATTGAAATCAAAGGATGCGATGGAAGTACAACAGGTACAGTTTCGCATGGCGTCTGGAGCTTAGATGCTGACACAAGATGTTTAATCTATATAGCCGGACCAATAAAAGGAAATGATACATTATGTGTCAGGTCATGTGTAAAAGGCAGTGACACTTGTGCTACAACAACTATTATTATTACTGTAACAGGTTTTCCGCCAATTGCAGTGAATGACACGACACATACGGATCCAAATACAGCTATAACGATACCTGTTTTAGGTAATGATATACAAACGGATGAAGATTCTCTTGTTTTGTGTGCAGATCCTATAGTTACATTGCCGACTCACGGAACAGTAGTGGTGAATGGCGATGGTACTATCACATATACACCGGTTACGGGTTATACAGGGCTCGACAGTTTCCAGTACCAGATTTGTGATCCTGAAGGCAGTGATAGTGCATGGGTATTTATTAAGATAGAGGGTTGCATACTTCCAAATGCATTCTCACCAAATGGTGATGGCATCAATGATATGTTTATCATACCATGTGCAGAAGGAAATGTAGGGTTTAATGTGTATAACCGCTGGGGTATTGAAGTTTACCAAAATGAACATTATGTAAATGACTGGAATGGAACATATAGGGGCAGTCCTTTACCGGATGGTACGTATTATTATATATTGAAATACACAAAGAATAATGGAGAGGAAGTTAGTAAAGCAGCATTTGTAACATTACACAGATAAAAATAATAGAAACAGACATAAAAACCTGTTTTTATATTTAGAATGATTATTATTAAAAAATATTAAAATGGCTTTTTTTAGAAGTATAAAAATTAATTATCTCACAACTGATTATATATTAATTAGTTGTGAGATAAAATTTAGAGATTTTAATATCCATCGACAAAGTATAAAAAATTTATTTTGATAAAAATCAATTTTTTTTTGCACGAATGTTGATTATTTGTTTTTTTTTGTTAACTTTGTACATCTAATTCACTGAAACACTCTAAAGGATAACATTTTTTAGCATTCGATTATCACTGAATTAGCAATAAAATCAAGGTAGCTCTACCTTAAACGTTTAGAATTTTAATAACCCTATAGAACATTTGAATTATTGTAATTATTTTCATAAAAGTACCAAAAATACTTTTAAGGACTAATTAACAAATATATTGAGAATTAAGACACCCCCCCACTGGTCTTTGATTCAATAATAACGAATCTTAAATTTTTTAAGGCTTTTACCTTATTTGGTAATTGCAGGTATTGAATATTAACAAGATGACTGAAAGTTCTGATTTACAAATCAATAAAGCAAAAATCAATTGCGATAAATGATAGATTGGAAAAAAAGGATACTTGGGAATTTTAAAAAAATAATGTTATGAATAAGTTTACTATGGAAAATTTTATGCTCAACGTAAGAAAGAACATCTTGCCTTTCATCCTAATCTGTTTAGGCGTAATGTCACATGTTTCCGCTATAGGGCAGACAGATATTCAGCTTGGAAAAACAGTAAGTGATGCCACACCAAGTGAAGGACAATCGATTGATTATACGATAACTGTCAAGAATGTAGGTGTGAATGCCACATCGATAGTCATTAAGGACTTGCTTCCGGCGGGAGTTACTTACGTCTCGAGCAACCCGGCTGTAGGCACATATAATAGTGCTACAGGGATTTGGTCCTTAGGAACTTTAAATGCAAACAAAATCACCACCCTGAAAATAACAGTTAAACCTAATGCAGGTACCGGTGGAAATACAATTACTAATGTTGCTTCATATATGTCTTCCACTCCGGGAGACAATAATTCTGCTAATAATTCAAGCTCAGCTAGCATAGTAGTAAACAGTGCTGATATAGATATATCTAAAATGGTAAGTAGTACTTCTCCTTCAGAAGGTGATACAATAACTTATACTATTTTAATACAAAATTTTGGTCCTCTTAAAGCTAATAATGTAATTATAAAAGATTTATTGCCTGCCGGATTAACTTATATATCTTCCACTGCTTCCAAAAGTTCATATAATTCTGGAACAGGATTATGGGGATCAGATAATTCATTGGATTTAAGCTCCGGCGCCACAGCCACTTTATCTATAAAAGTAAGAGTAAATGCCGGTACACTAGGAACAGCTATTACAAATACAGCTTATATACAAAGCCGTACAGAAACAGACAATATAAATAATAATGATACGTCTTCAGTTTGGATAAGAGTTGCAGAGAGACAACAAAGTTGTTTTTGTAATTTATCATATCCTGATAACAGTAATGCACCTAGGTCTACTGTACTTTTTAATGAGAGTGAAGTATTAAGAGCTTTTGATCCAGGTGATGTAACTTGTGACACTACGGCTGAAACGATTAAGGTTTGGTATAATGATGAACATGCACTTACGTTAGGTGTACACCAGGTAAACGTTAAAACGCGTTCAGGTACTACTACAACAAATTATCCTCTTACACCTACTCCTTCTTCAGCAACATGTGTTACAAATCCGCTTGTAGGTACAACTATACAAACTGGTGATCAATCAGGCAATGATCAATCCGACAGGCCGCTAAGACCTGTTTTATATATTACAGATTTAACAGTAAATGGATCAACCAGCAGAGCGGGTGACTGGCAGCAAGGTGGTGTTGGTTATCCACCAAGCAGAGTTTGCGGAACCTGGAAAGGAGCCATTAGAACAGTTGATAATACAACTACTCCAGCTACAGTTTCTATCACACCGGATGCGGATCCTATAAAAAATAACTGGACAGGTATTCCTGATGTTCCTCCGGGTGGATTTGCAAGTCTTACCAATCAGGGATATGGTGCTGAAATAACATGGAATATTCATGATTTAGGCTTAGATACCTTATATGGTCATTCATTCAGATTACAATTTTTAGTACATGATGGTGACCAGAATAAATCAGGTGGTGACGCCGGTCAAGGTTGCTCCATAATACATATTAAAG
>JAYVPA010000222.1:0-3485 GCA_043757615.1 Sphingobacteriales bacterium
GTCAACCTTTAGGAAGTATAAACTGGTTTGCAGTGCACACTTCTAACCTGCCGAATAATTTTTTCAAATTATGTTCAGATAATAAAGGATTTGGTGCAACTTATTTAGAAGAGAATTTACAGAAAGAAAATCCTAAGTATGTAGCTGCTTTTGCACAAGGTGCTTGCGGTGATGTTTCAGCGCGTGTAAAATATAATCCAAAATTGTCTGCTACGCGTGGCAAATGGGAAGGTTATTTTCCCGATGATTTAAAGAGCGCAAAATTCAACGGAAATCTGCAATTTGAAAAAGCTAAAGAAATTATTAATAGCGATGTTGTAACTATTAAAGATGAAACTGTTGACAGCATTTCTGTGTATGTTGATTTTGGAAAGATTGATATCGATGCAAAATTTGCAAATGGAAAAACAGATTGCGTAACAAGTCCTTCTTGCATGGGCGTTACTTTTCTGGAAGGTTCTATCATGGATGGTCCGGGATTACCACTTTTTTTAGGGAGAATTGCAAAAGGATTGGCACGTTCAACGCGTGCTCGTGAATTGAAAGATGCTATTAGACAAGGCGGCGCATATCAAAAATTTATTGAACGGAAAAATAAAGCACAAAGTGTAAAAGATATTGGAGTTGCTTCGGGTGAACGTAAATTTTTAGGTAATTTTGATGCAGATAAAATCCCCTTACCTGCCTTTGCAGATGAGATGATTTTGAACATTAAGAAAATGGCAAAGCAAGGTGGGTTTGAATCAAAAAATCCATGGACACCACAAATACTGACGTTACAAATTTTAAAAATCGGAACGATTGGCATTTGTGCATTTCCATTTGAAATTACTACAGTAGCAAGCTGGCGTTTAAAGAAAACACTTGAAGATGCATTGAAAATAAAAGGAATAGATTATGTTATATTGGCTCCCTATTCAAACGAGTATAATGGATACATCACTACTTATGAAGAATATCAATTGCAAATGTATGAAGCCGGACACAATGTTTTCGGGCAATGGAGTTTAAACGCATTACAACAAAAATTTAGTGAACTTGCAGAAGAATTTTCTAAACCAAAAGAAAACAGAAATACAGATTATGGAGTACATCCGGAAATATTTACTGAAGAAGAAACGCATAAACAAAAATATTTCCATAGCAGAATAGCAAAAAAAATACAGAAGACAGAAAAAGTTTAATTTAATTTTATATCTCAAGAATAAAATATGAGTAAAATTTTTAAAAATGCTGAAGAAGCAATCCATGATGTCACTGATAATATGACTATTATTTTAGGTGGTTTTGGTTTGTGCGGTATTCCGGAAAATAGTATAGCCGCTATAGTAAAAAAAGGTGTCACGAATCTGACTTGTATTTCTAACAATGCAGGTGTTGATGATTTTGGATTAGGGTTGTTGCTGCAAAATCATCAGATAAAAAAAATGATCTCCTCATATGTTGGTGAAAATGCAGAATTCGAACGTCAGCTTTTGAGCGGTGAATTAGAAGTAGAATTAATTCCGCAAGGTACATTAGCAGAACGCTGCAGGGCAACAGCAGCAGGTATTCCGGCATTCTTCACACCCGCAGGTTACGGAACGGAAGTAGCAATTGGAAAAGAAACCCGTGAGTTCAACGGTAAGATGTATATTATGGAGGAACGTTTTCATGCAGACTTTTCTATCATTAAAGCCTGGAAAGGCGACACTAACGGAAATCTGATTTATCGTGCTGCAACACGTAATTTTAATTTACCAATGGCTGGCGCAGGAAAAATAACGATTGCGGAAGTAGAAGAATTAGTTCCTGCCGGAGAACTGAATCCTGACCAGATTCATACACCAGGAATTTTCATTAAAAGAATTTTCCAGGGTGAACATTTTGAAAAAAGAATTGAACAGAGAACTGTTCGTTCAATTTGAAAATGTGTTGATTTGAAAATTTGAAAATGCAAATGATTTACAATGAGAGATGATAAAGGAAATGTAATTGTGGATTTGACTTTCCAATTTTCATTAGACATTATGGATTTTGCAGAAGAATTAGAAGAAAAAAGAAAATTTGTATTTGCAAATCAAATTTTAAAAGCTGGTACTTCTATTGGCGCTAATGTAAATGAAGCACAAAATGCAGAAAGCAAAGCTGATTTTATTCATAAAATAAAAATCGCAGCAAAAGAGGCAGACGAAGTCAATTATTTTTTAAAATTATGCAAAGCATCTAACCATTATCCATTCCGACAAGAATTATTAGACAGAGTAGAAATCATCATTAAAATTTTATCGAAAATAATTTCATCTTCAAAAAAGAAATAAAATTTTCAAATTGCCACATTTTCAAATTTTCAAATTAAACAGATGTTAGACAAAAACGGAATTGCAAAAAGAATAGCAAGAGAATTACAGGATGGATTTTATGTAAATCTTGGAATTGGCATTCCAACTCTGGTGGCTAATTATGTGCCGGAAGGAATTGCTGTAACTTTTCAGTCAGAAAATGGAATGTTAGGCATGGGACCTTTTCCTGTAGAAGGTGAAGAAGATGCCGATGTAATCAATGCTGGAAAACAAACGGTGACTATTTTACCAGGGGGTGTATATTTTGATTCTGCTACCAGCTTTGCCATGATACGCGGCGAACATGTAGATTTAACAGTGCTTGGCGCCATGGAAGTGAGTGAAACTGGTGATATTGCCAACTGGAAAATTCCCGGGAAAATGGTAAAAGGAATGGGCGGCGCAATGGACCTGGTAGCTTCTGCAAAAAATATTATTGTGGCTATGCAGCATGTAAATAAAGCAGGAGAAAGTAAATTATTATCAAAATGCTCTTTGCCTTTAACAGGCATTGGCTGTGTAAAAAAGATTGTAACTGAATTGGCTTTTCTGGAAGTTACTGCAAAAGGCTTTAAATTATTGGAGCGTGCGCCCGGTGTTTCTGTAGAAGAAATTCAAAAAGCAACTTTAGGTAAATTAATTATTGAAGGTGAGATACCTGAAATGACAATATAGATAAATATGAAATTATATTGCACAATTAGATGCTGATCTAATGCATCTTTAATTTTTTTATAGTAAAGGAATATCAATAAATAATTTCACATTACCATCAGTTCCTTTAGATCGTTCTTTCATCTGATTTAATTTCTCTATATCATTACAGATAATCAAAAACAAATATTCATCATTCAGAATGCTTTTTTTAGTTTTAGAATATGGATCTCCTGGATAAGAATTTAAATTGGTTACCTTACACTTATATGTTTTATTATAATGTGAAGCAATGCCACGCAATAAGATATCCACGTTATCAGGCGAACCTGTTATCATAATAGGATATAGGATATTATCCGTTAATTTTAACTTCGCCAGCGCTTTGAACAAGCCTTGTGGATTTTCTAACTGGAGTGCAAAATATTCACCCCAGTTGATAGCAAAACAAATAGCATCCATTTTACCGGTTGCATCCGGCACCATATACACACGGGAAGATTTAGAATA
>JAYVPA010000223.1:0-3478 GCA_043757615.1 Sphingobacteriales bacterium
AAAATAGATGGTAAATCAAAAGAAGATTCTACATGATTAAAATACATAGTTTCTAAATCAACATATTCTAAAAGTTCTTTAGCAATAAATTCTTCTAAAGTTGTTGTCGGAATTTCTGTTGATTCAGGGATGAACGCTTCTACTTTTGCGATATCATCTGGGGTAGTTGGTCCGCCGAAATATGATTTTAATTTATACCCATTGTATTCCGGAGGATTGTGTGATGCTGTAATAATAACGCCTGCGAAAGTTTTTAATTTTATACATGCTAAGGAAAGCATAGGTGTGGAGCAAATGCCTTTGTTTGCATATACTTTTATACCCTGACTGCATAGAACTTTAATAGCTACTTCTGTGAAAAGTGGTCCGCCGAAACGGCAATCATGTCCGATGACAATAGAAGGTTTATTTGTGGCGGATTTTGCCCACTGTGCAGTTGCGAAAGCAACACGCGCTACATTATCTGTGGTGAATTCTTGGGCGATAATGGCGCGCCAGCCATCTGTTCCGAATTTAATTTGCATATTTCTGAATTATTAAGGCTTCAAAAATACAAAAATTAATTTAAGTGCAGAGATTCACTATGGTATTAATCATTACTGAATTCGACTTTTTTCGTCTTCATTACTTTTGTTAACACGCGTATTCTGGAATTTCTTTCCTTTCTGGAAATTGTAAACAACGGATAAGCCAACCCAGCGTGAGCCGAATTTGTTTTTTGTTTTAGAATGTACATTAAAGAAATCGGTATCGTAGGAGAAATTTTTAGTGTTGAATAAATCATTTGCTGCCAGTTTGAGTTTTAATTTTTTCTGGAAAAAAGATTTAGAAAAAGACAGATTCACCATTCCGTCACTTTTCATAATATCTGTTGCATCTAACATGGGTGTTACATAAAATCCAAATAAATTAATCTGGAAATCTTTTGGCAGCGTAAATGTATTATCCATAGAAATAAAAAACTTATTGGAACTTACATTGAACGGTGAATTATTTACGGTAGAATTATATTTAAAGAAAGTGTATTGTGCTGAGTAGGAAATTGTCCACCATTTAAATAATTCCTTATTGATATTTATACCGATATTTAAATTATTACGCACTTTAAAATTAGTTGCTCTGTAGGTGGAAGTCCTGCTGCTATCATTCTGGAAAACCAGATGCGTATAATTGTTTTTTATGTTTTCATGACCAACAAAAAAGCTGTATGCATTCTTGTAAGTGTACGTCAATTCTGTAACATTGATGTATTCCGGTTTCAGGTCTGCATTGCCGGTCCATATGGAATAAGGACTTAAGTAAAACTGAAATGGATTTAAGTCATTAAAATTAGGACGATGTATTTTTCTGCTGTAATTGATGTTGATTGAATGTTTTTCTTTTATCGTTTTCTGAATAAAAGCACTTGGGAAAAAATCAACATAGTGTTTTTTCGTTCTGCTGTCTAAGGTTATGGAATACTGATTTGTATTTGTTTGTTCAATACGGAGCCCTAAGTTCGTTGTCCAGCCTTTGTTCCAGCCTTTGCTCCAGGTAGAATAAAGAGCATTTATATTTTCTTTATACTGGAACGCATTTGATTTGTTATCGTCTTGTATATAATCTGTACCAATCAGGTTATTGAATTTTATATCATTCGTTGTTTTTGTCCAGGTAAATTTCCCGCCAAATTCAATACTGTGTTTTTTCTTAAGAGGTTTGTAGTAATCTAATTTTGTGGTGTGCAGATTTACAGTGTATGGATTATCCTGTTTAAAATCCATTGGCGTGCCATACTCCACATCAGCGGCATCAAAATATGAAGTATTTAAATGACTGTTTGTATACAAATGAAAATAGGTATAATCATAATTTATTTCTAAAGTACTTCCTGCAGTATCCAGCTGACTTTTAAAATTAAAATTGGCAGATGGGTTAATGCATTTTCCGTAGGTTATGTTTTTTGTTTTTTGTATGGAATTTATTGCGTCCGAGGCTAAAATGTTATCATAAACATTAAGTATTGAATTTCCATTATGAGGATTGGAAAAGCTGAACATTTCACCACCGATACCAATCGTATTTTTTTCGTTGATATTATATTTAAGATTTAGATTTCCGTAGTGACTGATAAATTTATTTTTATCGGTACCATCCTCACTAAAACGCTGTGCAGACGTATCCGTTGTAAAATCTCTTATGTAGATGGTTCTTTGCCAGTTGTTATTATATCCAAAATTATAGGAAGTGCTCAGCGTAAGTTTTTTATAATTTACATTTAAGTTAAATCCATCATCTGTGCTGGCATATTTATTTTGACGATAATTTCCATATACAGAACCATTCACGCCGGTTCTTAAGTTTGTTTTTAACTGAATATTGAGAATACCGCCTTTTGAACTTGCATCATATTTTGCAGAAGGATTGCTGATTACTTCTATCTTTTTTACATTAGAACTTTGAATAGATTTTAATAAGTTGATTAACTGGTCTTCGTTAAGTTGTTCGACTTTTCCATTCACCATCACTTGTATTTCGCTTTTGCCATTGATTTTAATCTGGTCATTGCCGCTCACCGTAACGCCCGGAACAGAGCGCAATAAATCCACCAGGTTTTCACTGCTCGACTTAGCGCTGTTTTCTACATTATAAATAAGTCTGTCTGCTTTGCGTTCGATAACCGGTCTTGCAGCAGAAACTTCCACACCTTTTAATGTATTGGATTCTATCTGAAGTTGGATGGTGCCAACATCTTTTGTTTCGCCGTTTTGTAATTGAATAGTATTAATCGTATCTGATTTATACCCGATATAAAGTACTTGTAAAAAATAATTTCCATCTTCTATATTTTGCAGTTCAAACTTTCCCAAACTGTCTGTTGTAGTGCCGTTTAAAAAAGCAGGATCACTGTATTTGTGTAGTATGATATTTGAAAACTCAATCGGTTTTTTATTTTCATCTGCAATAATACCATGTATATCGTTGCCGAATATGTTCAACGACAACAATGTTAAACAACAAAAAAACAGGTTACGCATAGTTTTAATTTTTATAGTCTATAGATTTGTTGCAATACCAAAAGATTTATTACAAAAACGAATAATTATTTTTTAAAATGTTAATTCATTTCAACGGCGGAGATTTCCGACATGAGTTTTCAAAACTTTTGCTTCATGTATCATATTATTTTTGTGTAATCCTTAATTTAATAAAAGCAGGAGGTGAATTATGTTAAAAGCTCATTTTAATCCATTTATTAACAATTTAGGATATAATCTGTTTTATTTTAGGTTAAATGCAGTCTATTTTTACAATATGCAAGATACATTCAGACAGCAGGGATTACGAAAAAGATTGGTACAGGAATTGAGAGACTTAGGTATCCAAGATGAAAAAGTATTGATTGCTATAGAAAAAATTCCACGTCATTTTTATGTAGGTACTATTTATGGTGATGAAGCTTATGAAAATAAGCCGATTTCTATTGACCGCGGACAGA
>JAYVPA010000224.1:0-12954 GCA_043757615.1 Sphingobacteriales bacterium
AATCATTCAGCATGACATTTCTGCCGATAGATAAAGCTTATGCATTTAATCCAGTTGGGAAAGTAAAAGATTCTAAAGTGCAACAACACATTCTAGGCGGACAAGCTTATGTCTCTAGTGAATTTATTAAGAATCCTGCTGATTTACAATATCAGGTTTTTCCGCGACTGCTGGCTTTAGCTGAATGTGTATGGACAAAAAACTCTAACAAAAAATTTGCAGATTTTGAAAAACGGATGAAAGCTCAGAAAAATTATTTCTTCACAGAAAAAGAAATAAATATTGACATGGTTCGCTTCAGACCAAAAAAAGAAAAATAATTTTCTCTATGAATTAATCAGAATGACACCACCAATAATGACAAAGGTACCGGTAATATGTTTCCAGTTCATAGCTTCCTGAAACCAGAAATAAGAGATCAAACACAATCCGACTATGGTCAGAGAAAAAAACACAGCACTTGCTGTATTTAAAGAGATAGTTTTTAATGATTCTGTAAAGCAATAAGAATTTAAAAAACCGAATACCAGACTTCCTATAAATATCATCCAGTATCTCGGCGGATTTTTTTCTACCATGGATGCATATTTAAAACCAATGTTTGTCAGAACATTGAAAAGTATTGCCAGCCACATCCAGTAATTTGTAAGCATTTTTATATTTTATTTAACTCAATATAGTGATGATTTTTCACAAAATACTTCTTTTTTTCTTTTTCCAATTTTAATCTATCGTTAATTATTTATTTTATCTAATTGATTTTCAACTATTTGGAAAATAACTTGAAAATATCTTGTTCTATATACTCTATATGTTTAGTAGATTTTTATAGATTTGTAACAATTCTTAATTATAAATAACAACCTATGCAAAACACTACAAGAAATTTATTCCTGATTACAACACTATTATTGTTCATTAATTCACATGGACAAGATTCCATATCTGTTGCGAAAGATACTATAACCGGCATCACTAACTATGCTACAGGTGATTTGCGTATTCTGAAAGGAAAGATTATTGATGAGTCTAAAAAAGATGCCTTACAAGGTGTGAATGTTACTGTCAAAGGAACAAGTGTAGGAGTTGTAACTGATGATAACGGAAACTTTGAACTTAAGACATCGCAGCCATTACCATTGACTTTAGTAATTACTTACATTGGATATTCAAATAAAGAAATTAAGATAGATAATGAAAACTCTTCAGTTGATGTAAAATTACACGAAGAAAACAATTTTATAAATGAAGTGGTTGTTTCTGCATCCCGTGTGAGTGAAAAGATATTACAATCGCCTGTAAGTATAGAAAAACTGGACAATACAGCGATTAAACAATCTGCAGCACCTTCATTTTTTGATGCATTGGAAAATCTGAAAGGCGTGCAGATGACGACTTTAAGTTTAGGTTTTAAAGTTCCAAATACACGTGGTTTCGCAAACACCACCAATTCCCGTTTTTTACAATTAGTGGATGGTGCGGATACGCAATCACCCGGCATTGGTGCTCCTATTGCGAATACTATCGGGCCAAGTGAATTAGATGTGCAATCTGTAGAACTGATTCCCGGTGCTGCATCTGCAATTTATGGAATGAATGCTATTAACGGCGTTTCTTCTATCAGCACAAAAGATCCTTTTTTACACAAAGGAATCAGCATCTACCAGAAAGTAGGCATAAACCACATTAATGATCCTTATGTAAAAATAAAACCTATAACGGAAACTGCGGTCCGTGATGCGAATACATTTAAAGACAGATTTGCATATAAAATAAATGTTTCTTTCTTTAAAGGATATGACTGGATTGCTAACAACCAGACAGACTTGAATGCAACTGCTAATTCCAAATTAGGTTTGACAGGTGATAACAATCCCGGAAGAGATCCGGTAAACTCTTATGGAAACGAAAATAATTCGATAGACAAAACGGATATAAAAATGGCAAATGGTAAAACATACCAGATTGCCAGAACAGGTTATAATGAAAAGGATTTTGTAGATTATAATGTACAAAATCTAAAAGGTGATTTACAGTTGGCATACAAATTTAAAAATGATGATGTTCTTTCTTATAGTTATAGAATAGGAACCGCTGATAATGAATACCAACGCGGAAACAGGATAACATTAGATGGCATTTTATTACAACAACATAAACTGGAATGGACAGGAAAAAATCATATGTTCAGGACTTATTTAACGACTGAAAACACCGGTGATTCTTACAATGACAGACCTATGGCGGAAAATTTAGACTTGTCTTTTAAAAGTCATAGCCAATGGAATACAGATTTTACAAAACGATTCAATACGCTTGTTTTGCCGGGTACAACTACCGGTGATTCTATTATAAACGCGTTGAAAGCGGCGCGTGCATTTGCAGACTCAGGGCGTTTGCAGCCGGGCACTCAGGTGTTTGAAGAAAAAGTAAAAGCGTTGCAGCAAATCAATAACTGGGACAGAGGAGCTGCCTTAAAATTAAAAACAAAATTATTTCAGGCTGAAGGTCAGTATAATTTTACACACCTGATAAAATATTTTGAATTACTTGCCGGAGTTGATTTCAGAGATCAGAATGTAACGCCTGACGGGAATAGTTTTGTAAACCCTGACGGAATCATTACCACAACAAAATTTGATTCAACAAAACTGTTTAAAGGTTTTAATTATTATAAAGTGGGCGGGTTTTTCCAGGCAACCAAAAAAGTATGGAGAGACCGTTTAAAATTTGTGGCGGCATTGCGAGTTGACAAAGTACAGTATTTTAAACCTGCTGTAAATCCAAGATTAGCAGTTGTAATATCACCGACACCAAAACATAACTTCCGTGTTTCCTGGCAGAACGGATTCCGTTTCCCTACTCTATTTGAAGGTTTTTCTTTCGTAGATAATGGCGCCGTAAAACGATTAGGCGGTTTAGAAGTATTGGCAGGCGGACAGAATATTATTGAGAATTCCTACATACGCCAAACTGTAAAAGATTTTAACAGTGCTGTAAAAGATGACCAGAATGCAGGCTTAACAGAAGTTCAGGCTATAGATAAAAACAAAGGAATTTTGCAAAAAAGTCCGTTTGGATATATCAAACCTGAACAGGTAAATTCATTGGAAGTGGGATATAAAGGTTTATTTTATAAGGATAAGATTTTTTTAGATGTAGATTACTATTTTAATATCTACCACAATTTTATTGCGCAAGTTGAAATAACGCGTATCAACAGAGGTACAATCGGCACAGACGACTCAACCGTATATTTTGCACGTACTGCAGGTTCTTATGGTGCTAATACAAACTTCCGTTTGTATACAAACTCTGCAGCTGTAGTAAGGAATCAAGGTGTGAGTGCAGCCATTACGTATAATTTCTGGAGAACATTTACATTGACTGCAAACTATAGTTGGGCAAAATTAAAAGGAATAAAAAATACAGATATCCTGATTCCAGATTTTAATACACCGCAGCATACGGTAAATGTATCTATTGGAGCCAAAGAAGCGTTTAAAAATTTCGGATTTAATGTTACCTGGAGATGGCAAAGCGGATTTTACTGGAGCAGTCAGTTAGCAGCCGGAAACGTAGCTTCTTTCAATACGTTAGATGCACAGGTAAATTACAGAGTACCGAAAGCATACAGTACATTTAAATTAGGCGGCACTAACTTGTTGAATAAATATTATAAACAATATATAGGCGGCCCTACCATTGGCTCAGTATTATATTTCTCTTGGACAGTTGATGGTTTATTTGAGAAAAAATAAAATCATTTTCGTGTAATGCGTGTGTGTGTTACATCATGGCCATGGTAATTTTTAAAGATTACCATGGTTTTTAATCTAATAATATGAAAACAACTTTCGGAACATTAATTTTAATCTTTTGCTTAAACATAAGTTTTGCGCAAAAAACTATTACCAATCAAAATATGATATGGTACGCCTATTTTCAGAATATAAAAATAAATGACCGCTTTTCTGTCTATACAGATATTCAGGAACGACATTTTTTTAAACCATTAAAGCAAAGTCAATTTCTCATTAGAAGTTCTTTTAATACCACTATTGCATCTAACTGGGATGTTGGAGCAGGATTTTGTTTTGCTCTAACCAATACAACACCATTAGTTGATTATGACCTCGAAGTCCCTGAATTAAGACCGCATGTAGAGTTTAATAACAGAGTAAAATTAAAAAACGTAAATGTATGGCATCGTTACCGCTTGGAAGCAAGATTTCCACATGAAGTTCAGGGGACTGAATTAGTAAATGGATTTAAATTTTCTAACATGAGATTTAGATATCAGATAGCAGTTGATTTCATTTTAAGGAAACCCAAAAATGATAAGAATGCCATTAGATTAAGCCTGCGAGACGAAGTCATGTTAAACTTTGGAAAAAATATTAAGTATAATTTATTTGATCAGAACAGAATAAATGTTGCATTCCAATATTTGCCGGTAAAAGAAATAATCTTGGAAGCTGGATACATGAATTGGTTTCAACAACGTGAATCAGGCGATAAATATTTTAACAGAAATATTCTTCGATTTGCCGTGATTCATAATATTCACTTGAAAAAAAAAGAAATCAAATCAAATACTATTGATGATGGAAAGAATTAATTTTAAATATGTAGCACTTGTAATGATTACATTAAAACTAAGTCTGATTACTTTCTTAGGATGGAAAATTTTCACCACGCATCCAAATCCGATTACTGCAATCCATTTTGATACTGAATTTTTCCTTTTTATATCAGCAGGGTTTGTTGCTCAGATTATTGATGGGGCTTTAGGAATGGCGTACGGTGTAAGTTGCTCAACAATACTGTTAACAATAGGAGTACCGCCGGCCATAGCGACAGCAAGTGTACATACTGCAGAAGTATTTACAACAGGTGTTTCAGGGCTATCGCATATTTTCATGAGGAATATAAATAAGAAATTATTTTTTCGTTTAGTTTTTACGGGGGTTGCAGGTTCAATTATAGGAGCGTATTTAATTTCAAAAATCTTTGACGGGAAAATTATAAAACCTTACATCGCTGCTTATCTTTTATTATTAGGAATTTATATTTTATTCAAAAGTTTCAGACAAATAAAAGCGGAACCAAGCAATTGGAAGTATGCACCCTATTTAGGTTTCATAGGTGCCTTTTTTGATGCAATCGGTGGTGGTGGCTGGGGCCCTATTGTAACTTCAAATTTAATTGACCAAGGAAATTCTCCAAAGGAAATAATCGGAACCGTAAATACGGCAGAATTTTTTGTTACTTTCTTTAGTACGGGGATTTTTATTTTCATTTTAGGAATTGCTGCATGGAAACCTGTAATGGGACTTATTATTGGCGGTGTTGTTGCTGCTCCAATCGGTGCTTATATTATCAGATTCTTGACTCCTAAAACAATTATGCGTTTGGTTGGAATTTTGATTATCACAATCAGTTCCTATACTATTTATAAATCATTATAGCAATCACGTATAAAAAACTTATTGCAAAGATGCCAGAATAAAAATATTCAGGTTCTTTGTTTCTTGAGTTATAAAATTATTTTTTTGTAGTGTTAGCTTTTTTCTTATGATGTAAACTACATTCAAAAACTAATAAATAAATCAACAGTAAAAAAATGCATGCTGTTGCTGAAACAGTCAAAGTTATATTTCTATACCATTGTAACATCTGCTCTCAGTAATTCTTTTGCAAGGTTATATGCTTGAACCCGAATCTCAGGTATTGCAGTGGATTCAAACAATGCAGCTTTCAAGCCGTTACCAATTGTATATAATCCCGGAATACCTTTATTATTCTTATCCAATAATTTCCCATCCGGCAAAACATTTAATCCTAATCCAAGTTCATCTACACAGATCAATCCTTTATTCAATAAATTTTTTAATAAAACAGAATCTGTACTTGCTGGATTTAATTGCGGTCCGCTGCAGTTTATGATTTTCTGAACATGAATCTCTTTTAATACAGATTCTTTTCTGTCCAGGAAAACAACTGTAAATCCTTTTTCTGTCATTCTTATTTCACGAATACGACCTGCTAAGATTTGCAACTGTTTTTTATCTCTCAATAAATGAATGATATCTGCGCATATAACAGGAATCCGATGACGCACCACAGTCCATAAAGATCCTAAACGTCTGAAAAAAAACTTCTTATCATTTGATGATAAACTATCCCAAATTCTTGGTAAAGATGGACGAATAGTATCTACGACTACGCGCCAGTCAATACCCGATTTAATCCCTTTATCTATATGACTTCTGATAATAGAATATAATTTTTCTATTCCTGTTGCATTAATCAATTCTTCTGTATAATCAGGATATTTCTGATGGCGGCTACAGGGATAATGAGTAAATGGCAAATAACCGTTCCTCGAAATTGCATAAATTTTCCCTTTGTGCAGCTCATGATAAAAATCAAGTATTTTGTCTACCATCGTCAAACCTGTGCCGATGATAAGAATATCCTGTTTTCCGGTTAAAGACTTATTTAATTCATTTTTCCAAGGATTTCTGAAGTAGGCAGGGCTATGAGTAAAATCCATATTTCGAAGTACCGGATTTGCAGGTAAAAAATTTCCTGTAGCAAGAATGATATTATCTGCGAATATTTTGTTATTGTTGTTTAATGACAATATATATCTATCATTATCCTTATCCATGTCCAATACTTCAGCGTGAATCAAATCCAACTGAATACGATTATTACTTTGAATAAAATGAGCTAAATATTCTTTTATGTAATCACCATAAATTTTTCTTGGTACATAATCATGTTCAGAGTAGGAATATCCATTTTTTAACAACCAATCGAAAAAGTCATTTGTATAATCGTGAAACAAACCCATGACGTTGGCGGGTACATTTAATAAATGATAATCTTTGTCTGAAGAATATGCAACACCTGCACCAAAATCTCCAGTTTTTTCTACCCACTTAATACTAACAGGTGTATTGTGAAAATATTTCAGGATATTGATAAGGATTAATGCACCTGATGCCCCGCCCCCAATAATTACAATAGTTTTCACTTGTATATTTTAAAATCCAAAAAAAAGTGCAGAGTCTGGCGATCTCTGCACCCAATTTGAAAGTATGCAATATGTTAAGCCGCCAATTTTATTTTATATTTCTTACTATTCATTTTAATATTCGATAAAAACTAAAAGTACTAACCTGCTAATTTTTGAAACTTATGATACAAAGGTGTTTTACTATTACTATCTTTTGGCTCGTAGGCGCCTGCAATCAATGGAACATAAATTACTCTCCTTCTGCTTTGCTCACCATAAAATGGTGATGGTGCTACCCTGTGCCACATTCTACCATCATGAATAACCAGATCACCTTTCCTGGCACGAATCAATACTTCATTTTTGTCATCCTTATTATTTAAAAAATAAAACTTCCTGAACAGCATACTAAAAATGTTTTGGGTATGCGTTCCCGGCAAAATCCTCAATCCGCCATTCTTTTCTGATGAATCATCCAAGTATAAACCGATATTGATAAACTGTTCTATTTTCTTACCATAAAAAATATCACGCGCGCTGTCTGTATGCCAGCCCAATTGTTTATAGTTGCTATCCGGGACATTTACGTAATGATTTAATACAGCGCCATCTTTTTCATTTTCACCAATACGCGCACCTTCCGGCATCAGCACTTTCAACGCATTTAATTGAGGGTGCTGAATAAATGATTGTATTTCTTTGCTGTATTTATTAGCAAAAGCAAATCGTTGAACAATAGTATTTCCATTCTCATCTTTTCCATATTTTATAGGAATGCCATTAATCTGTTTTATATTGTTTTCCAACCATTCTTTTTGTACTTTTTCTGAAGATTCTATAATATTGTCTACTTCATGCTCCGGTAAGAAACTTTCAAAATGTATAAATCCATAGTTGTTGTAATAATCAATCTGTTCATGTGTCAATGCATATCCTAAGTTGAATTTCTTTAGTTCAATATTTTTCATGTTGTAATTTTTAGAAGATTTTAATTAGTATTTAATAAGATTAAAACTAATTACAACATCGAAATTCCATCGGTGGAAAAGTAGTTACATATATTTTTGCGGTGATTTTCATTTGAATTGATAATGACAAATATAGTATTATTTTTTAAATCTCTATATAGTTGATAGACTTTTAGTAGTATTTTATTATTATTTAACATTACAGCTATAATTATTGCTCTTGAAAAAATCTTGTGTAAAAACTCAAAGGGATTCTTGTTCTTTTCCAACAGTAATGCAAAATTTATCTACAATAATTGTTTATGCTAAATAAATTCCTCAACTTCATTTCATAGATTTTAACTTATTATTTACAACGTATCACTATAACTTTTTTATGCAAGTAGATGTAATTTTAGGCTTACAATGGGGCGACGAAGGCAAGGGAAAAATTGTTGATTATCTCGCAGATAAATATGATATCATTGCCCGTTTTCAAGGCGGACCCAATGCAGGACATACATTATATATTGATGGTGTAAAACATGTTTTACACACCATTCCTTCAGGTATCTTTCGTGAAGGAAAAACAAATTTTATCGGTAATGGCGTTGTGATTGATCCTGTAACTTTAGTAAAAGAAATTGAAGGTTTAACTGCGATCGGCGTTCCTGTAAATGAACGGTTGATTATTTCAAAACGCGCAAATCTTATTTTACCTACACATAAAATATTAGATGCTGCTTCTGAAACTTCAAAAGGTTCTTCAAAAATTGGTTCTACTTTAAAAGGAATCGGACCAACGTATATGGATAAAACCGGCAGAAATGGCTTGCGTTTCGGTGATATTTTAGAAGATGATTTTATTGTGAAATATGAATTGCTGAAAGCTAAACATTTACAATTACTGCAAATCTATAACTATGATTTTGAGCTGGAAGACATGGAAAACACCTGGTTTGAAGCTATTGATAAATTAAAAGATTTAAGACAGGTTGAATCCGTTTATTTTATAAATGAGGCATTAAAGTCAGGGAAGAAAATTTTAGCAGAAGGCGCGCAAGGTTCTATGCTGGATATTGATTTCGGCACCTACCCGTTTGTAACTTCATCCAATACGATTACTGCTGCAGTTTGCACAGGATTAGGTATTGCGCCACAACATATCGGTGAAGTAATAGGAATAACAAAAGCATATTGTACGCGTGTTGGCGGTGGTCCGTTTCCTTCTGAATTAGATGATGAAGTGGGTGAAAGATTACGTCAAATTGGCGGTGAGTTTGGGGCAACAACAGGCAGACCACGTCGCTGTGGCTGGATTGATTTACCTGCATTAAATTATGCTTGTCTAATAAATGGTGTTACAAAATTAATTATCACGAAAGCAGATATTTTAAATTCTTTTGACGAATTCGGAGTTACGACGCATTACAATTACGATAACCAGGAAACCCAAGTTTTACCATATGATATGGTGAACAAGAAAATTGTTCCAACAAATATTTATTTCAAAAGTTGGGGAAATATTGATGCTGCAAAAGAATTGCCTCTTGAATTAAAAGAATATGTTGACTACTTAGAGAAATATCTGGAAACAAAAGTTTCTATGGTTTCCATGGGCCCGGGAAGAGAGCAGCTGATAGATTTAGAAGAAAGTAAATTACTGGTATAGGCTTCGACGAGCTCAGCCTTTTTCGACAAGCTCCAGCTATCTTCGTTTACAAACAATGAGAACATTCTATTCATTTCCTGTAGAAAACATTGAAGCATTCAAACTTCAGTTATTACAATTATCAGATGCTGTTAGGCATTTCTGTTTTCTAGATTCTAACAACTATCCTAATTATCCATATTCTACATTTGGTTCTTTTTTTGCAATTGACAGTATTGACAGTATTTCTGTGAACTCAACTTGTCTGGAAGAATTAGAGCAGTTTCAACACAAACATTCTGATTGGTTATTTGGGTTTTTAAATTATGATTTAAAAAACGAGATTGAATCTAATCTGCAATCTAACAAAACTGATCACATTCAAAATCCGTTATTGCATTTTTTTGTTCCCAAATATTTAGTGAAGATTGAAAACGATAAGGTAGAGATTGGAGTAAGGTGTGAAAGTGAAAATGAGAGTGAAAGTGTATTCGAAGAGTTTAAAAAAATACTATCGCAGTCTCAAATCTTAAATCTGAAGCCTGAAATCTTAAATCAAAAAGCTGAAATTCAAAACAGAATTACAAAACAAGATTATATTTCTACAATTGAGAAAATAAAAAACCACATACAACTCGGTGATATTTATGAGCTAAATTTTTGTCAGGAATTTTATGCAGAAAGTGCAGTAATAAATCCGTTAACAGTTTTTCAAAAATTAAACCAGCTCTCTAAAGCACCTTTTTCTTCTTTCTTTAAAAATGAACAAAACTATTTACTGTGTGCAAGCCCTGAACGTTTTTTAAAACGACAAAACAATACCCTTATTTCGCAGCCTATAAAAGGCACACGCAAAAGAATACAGGACGCAAAGCAGGATAAAAATATAAAACAGGAATTATTTTTTAATGAAAAGGAACGCAGTGAAAATGTAATGATTGTCGATTTAGTGCGCAATGATTTTTCAAGGATTGCGATAAAAAATTCTGTTGAAGTGGAAGAATTATTTGGTATCTATACATTTGAGCAAGTGCACCAGATGATTTCTACTATATCCTGCAAAATAGAAAACAATCTTTCTTTTGCTGAAATCATGAAAGCTGTGTTTCCTATGGGTTCAATGACTGGCGCGCCGAAAATTTCTGCCATGCAATTGATTGAACAATTTGAATCTACGAAACGCGGTTTGTTTTCGGGTGCTGTGGGTTATATTACACCAAAAGGAAATTTTGATTTTAATGTAGTGATACGAAGTATTTTATACAACGCAAAAAATAAATATTTATCTATACAAGCCGGCAGCGCTATTACAATAGACTGTGATGCAGAAAAAGAATACGAAGAATGTTTACTGAAAGCAAAAGCCATGCGAGAAGCTCTGAAACCTTGACAGCGTTCACCTGGCATGAGCATTACAAACGCTGTTACGGTTCGCTAAGCGCAACCTTCTTCTCTCCTTTATCAACGGCTTTGATAAACTTTATCAAGCCCTTAAAATACGTTTGCTGGTCGTCGTACATGCACATGTGGCTGCCTTTCGCGCAATACAAAAAGTTTCCATTCGGGAATTGTGTCGACATCCATTTCATAAATTCAGGATCCATGGAATCATATTTTGCACCAATCGTAAGTGTTGGCGTAGAAATATTTTTTAACAAATCGCTGACATCCCAATTGGCCAAATTTCCACCAATACCAAATTCACTTGGTCCCTGCATTTGCGTATAAATAACAGGATTCAGATGTTTGAATGTGCGTTTCACAGGATCCGGCCATTCAGCATTTGGCATACGGCAAATATGTTTTTCATAATAATCAGTATACAGCAAACGCATGTAAATAGGATTATTAAAATCTTTTTTTACTTCAATTGCATGAATGGTGTCCAGCACATTTTTATCCATTTGTTTTGACAAAACATCATCGGCGTATTTGCCATATTTAGGACAACTCGACATCATATCCGAAATAATCAGTCCTTTTAAATTTTGCTGATATTTTAGCGCATACTGCATCGCCAAAATACCTCCCCATGAATGCCCCAGTAAATAAAAATTTGAATTGTCCAGTTTCAATGCTTTACGCACCTGTTCCACTTCTTCAACAAAACGCTCCAGATGCCACAAAGAAGTATCTGAAGACTGGTCGGAATAATAGGCACCTAACTGGTCGTAATAATAAAACTCAATATTTTGTTGCGGAAAGAAATTTTCGAAACATTCAAAATATTCATGTGTGCATGCAGGACCGCCATGTAACAGCAATACTTTTATAGTTGGATTATTTCCAAAACGTTTTGTCCAAACTTTAAATTTCCCAACCGGTGTTTCAATCGGAATCAATTGTATGTTACCTGTTTGTATTTCAGAACTGACCTGATCTGTTTGAACTTTTTCTTTTTGCTGACATGAAACAAAAAGAATTATTGCTGTAATATATATCAGGTGTTTCATAGATTGATTTATCAGTAAATATAAATAAAAAAGACTTCGTAAGTTTTGAAACTTATGAAGTCTGTATTATTTTGTACGGATCCTGAAACAAGTTCAGGATGGCAGTATGCTAGTGATGGTGACCACCAGGACCATGCACATGACCATGCTCTAATTCTTCTGCAGTTGCAGGACGAACATCTGCTACGGTAACTGTAAAGTTCAATTCTTTACCAGACATTGGATGATTGAAATCCATGATAATTGCATCCTGAGTTACTTCTACCACGATTCCCTGAAACTGATGACCTTGATCATCCATCATAGGCAATACGTTTCCGACCTTGATTGCATTCGTGTCCAGGTTACCCTCTTTGTCTTTAAAACTGTCAGCAGGAACACTTACGATGTCTTGCTCATTACGCACACCGTATCCATTTTCTGCAGCAACTTTAAAGTTCACTGTATCACCAACTGTTTTGCCGGCTAAGTTCGTTTCAAAATCTGCTAATAACATACCGGCACCTTGTATATATACTAGAGGTTGTTCAGGACTTGATTTATCGGCCGTTACTAATTCGCCGTTATTGTCCACTTTTAGTTCGTAGTGAACACTCACTACCATATCTTTATTTACTAATAACATATAAAAAAATTTTGGCAAAGATACTAAAAGATTTGAAATGTGATTGGAGATATTAGATAGGAGATAAGAGATTTGAAACGGAGATGTGGGAATGAAGACTTGAAATTTGTCTGTTAGTCTTTAATCTCCCATCTCCTATATATTCTTGATACAAATCAAGGTAGTGTAGTCAAGACACAGGACTTTTTTTAAAATTTGGTTGGATTGTTTCGGATGTTCGACGCTTAAAACAAAGCGTTATGAAATATCTA
>JAYVPA010000225.1:0-12827 GCA_043757615.1 Sphingobacteriales bacterium
TTAACTTCTTTGACAGAGTGGAACTAATAAATTACAGGGCATTGGGCGATGGTGATATTGCTGATGCTGCGTTGGCAGCCGGTGATACGAAAGCATATAATGCTGCGATTACGGATGTTTACAGACCAAAAGTAACACTGGATTTGTCAATGGCATATGATGTTTGTAAAAATGTGTCTTTAGTATTCGGCAGCAATAATATTATAGATACTTACCCTGACCATCATGATATGGGATGGAGTGAAAGCGGCGGTATGTGGGATGCAGCGCAAATGGGATTTGGCGGTATGTTCGTATACGGAAAAGTACTATTCAACTTTAAAGACAATAAATAAATTCAGATTCTAAACTGACATTAATCGATAAATGAACACAAATTTTAAAAAAGGATTTCATTCTATTTGCGTGAAAGATCCTGTAATAGATGGATTGTCTTCACATGTACCTCCTATCTATGCTACTTCCACGTTCACTTATGAAAATCTGGAAGCCGCTTTTGATTTTTTTAAGAATGGCGGCAAAGGTGATGTATTTACCTACTCGCGTTTAGGAAATCCGACAGTGAAATTTGTCGCAGATAAAATTGCTGCCTTAGAATCCTACGGATTACAGAGTGAAAATGATAGTAGCGACGCATTGAATGCGTCAAATGAAAATAAAGTTAATGGATTTTTATTTGCTTCCGGAATGGCTGCCATTGCTGCATCTATTATTGCAAATGTAAAGACAGGTGATAAAGTTATTACACAAGGAAATTTATACGGCACCACCAATGAATTACTGATTTCTGTTTTAAAAGATTTTGGTGTGGAAACCATTCACGCAGATTTGAAAGATTTGAATTTTGTGGAAGATGCAATTATCAATGATGAGAACATAAAATTACTGTACATCGAAACGCCTGCAAATCCAACATTGGCCTGTTATGATTTAGATGGATTGGCGGCGATTGCGCAAAACCAAGGCATTAAAACAGTAGTTGATAATACCTTTGCGACGCCGTACATACAACAGCCCTTAAAATTCGGGATAGATTTCGTAGTGCATTCTTCCACTAAGTTTTTAAACGGGCATGGCACAGGGACCTCAGGTGTCTTAGTTGGCAGAATGGATGAAGCAACACATAAAAAAATATACGGCATTCAAAAAATGTTAGGCGGCATCTGTTCGCCGTTTGAAGCGTATTTATTAAATAATGGCGTAAAGACCTTGCCGTTACGTATGGAGCAGCATCAAAAAAATGCAATGGCATTGGCACAATTTTTATCACAACATCCAAAAGTTTTAAAAGTAAATTATTTAGGATTGGAAAATCATGAAGACCATGTTATGTGCAAAGACCAGATGACCGGGTTTAGCGGGATGCTGAGTTTTGAATTAAAAGACGGACTGGAAGCAGGAATGGATTTTATGCGCGCGATTAAATTCTGTACACTCACCGCTTCTTTAGGTACTACAGATACTTTAGTGACACACTCCGCTTCTACCAGTCATGTAAATGTAGCCAGAGAACAACGCCTGCATAACGGCATTACAGACGGTTTGATTCGCGTTTCTGTTGGTCTGGAAAACATCGAAGACATTATCGCTGATTTTGAACAGGCGTTGGGGTGAAAAAGTATTATATTTGAATAATGCGTTACTATATTGCACATATACGACATACTATTGGCTGGACATGTCCAGTTCGTGGCACATATAAACAAGTTTAAAGCCATTTATGAAAATCCGTCGACATATAATTCTTGCTTTACTAAGCATAGCCTACTTTAACCTGAATGCACAAGATTTTGAAACATATGTGAAATCTCACACAATATACTTTGACTTTATCAAAATGAAAATTTTGCCGGACAGCGTAAAAATTATCAGTTTTAAAGAAAAAGATCAGTTGTTTAAATTCCTTAAAGACATCCAATCTTTCAGAAATGTAGAATGTATAATTATAAATTCTTGTGAGCTAAAAAGTATTCCACAAGAAATAGTAAATATTGAATCGCTAAAATATTTAAGTATTTCAAATTGTGAATTAACTTCATTTAAAAACATAACCGATTTGAGAAACTTACAATATCTTAATCTTACAAATAATAAAATCAATATAATACCACGAAACATTGAAAAATTAAGTAATCTTCAATATTTGGAATTAACTGGAAATCTGATTCAACAATTACCAAAACAACTGAAAAAACTTAAATCATTAAAATTTTTAAGCTTAGATTTCAATCAATTGACCTATTCAATTTACTTACCTAGCAATTTATCTTTACTCAGCATGCAATATTGTAATCTCAATGATATTGAAGATTTCTTAAAATATACTTCAATCAAGGCAACATTAATACGATTAAATCTTACTGGGAATAATATCAAAGTTTTACCAAAAACATTTGAAGAATTTAAATGCTTACAAATTATTGAATTGGGTTTTAATTCCATTACATCTGTATATTGTAATTTCAATAAAATGCCTAGTGTAAAATGGCTAGATTTATCCAATAATAAACTAAAAACAGAAGACACATATTTATTGAGATCTCAAACATCCTTTATTAAAAACGTGTTCTTCTAATATCCATTTCGCACGAGTGTTCGATTGGTTATTCTAATACACACGAGACTGGAGTCTCGCGCGAGTGTAAAATCAATTAAATCAAATCAATCACACAAATCACAGTTCAGACAACCTACATCACCACCTTCTTCTCATTCACAAATTCAAAATCAATGGTCTTCTTTTCTATATCCACCGCAGCAAGTTTCACTTCCACCCTGTCGCCTAACTGGTATACTTTATCAGAGCGTTTTCCCAGCATGCGCATTTTGCGTTCGTCATATACATATACATCATCACGCATCGTTTCTACGCGCACCAGACCTTCACAATTGTATGCAGGCAATTCCACATAAACTCCCCAGTTTTTCACACCGGAAACCACACCATCGAAATGCTCCCCTATTCTGTCGAGCATAAACTCAGCCATCTTGTATTTCACGGAAGAACGTTCTGCATCATTCGCCGCTCGCTCGCGCTCGCTGCTGTGTTTGCATTGATATTCAATCTCATCCTGTGTCGGCAATTTTTTATCGTGCATTATTTTATCCAGTAAACGATGCACCATCACATCGGGATAACGCCGAATCGGTGAAGTAAAATGTGTGTAATATTCAAAACCCAAACCATAGTGACCGATATTATTTGTAGTGTATATAGCTTTAGCCATACAGCGAATAGCTAACTGCTGCAATACCGCTTGTTCAGGTTTTCCTTCTATCTCCTGCATCAAACGATTGAGTTCTCTTGCAATTTGTTTTGGATTATCAAACTGTATTTTATAACCAAACTTTTGTGCAAACAACTGGAAGTCGATTAACTTTTCTTCATTCGGTAAATCATGCACACGATAGACAAAAGGTGTTTTGCCGTTTTTGTTTCGCTCTTTACCAATATATGTTGCCACCGCTTTATTTGCCAGCAGCATAAAATCCTCGATCAGCAAATGCGCATCTTTCCGTTCTTTCACATACACGCCAATCGGCTTGCCTGTTTCATCTAACTGGAATTTAGTTTCCGGTGCTTCAAAACCAATCGACCCATTTTTGAAACGTTCTCTGCGCAAAATATGCGCGAGTTCATTTAACTTCAATAATTCTTCTTTAAACGCACCTTCACCGCCTTCTAAAACTATCTGTGCTTCATCATAGGTAAAACGCTTTTGAGAATGAATGACTGTTCTGCCAAACCAAACATCTTTAATATTAGCTTTTTCATCTATTTTAAAGACTGCGGAGTAACAACATTTATCTTCATTTGGTCTGAGTGAGCAAATAATGTTGGATAATCTTTCAGGAAACATCGGTGCCACTCTGTCAACTAAATAAACAGATGTAGCACGTTTAAATGCTTCTTTTTCCAGAGCCGAATGTTCAGCAACATAATGCGAAACATCCGCAATATGCACTCCTACTTCATATAAACCATCTTCCAGTTTTCTGAAGGATAGCGCATCATCAAAATCTTTTGCGTCTGTCGGGTCAATAGTAAACGTTGGTATCTTGGAGAAATCCCTGCGTTTCTTTTTTTCTTCATCAGAAACTTCAAACGGTAATTCATCTGCTTCTTTCCATACATTTTGCGGAAACGATGTAAAAAATCCATTCTCTACCAAAATAGATTTCATCTCCACATCATTGCTTCCTGCATTTCCTAAAATTTCTGAAATATGCCCGATCGGATTTTTATCTTTAGCCCGCCATTCGATAAATTCTATGACGACTTTATCCTTGTGTTTGGCTTTCATAGAACGCGCTTCCGGCACATAAAAATCAGCCTTGATTCCTGTGTTATCCGGAATTACAAAACACGTATCATTGATGCGTTCTACAACTCCGATAAAATGCGAGCGTTTTCTTTTTACAACTTCTGTGATAATCCCTTCAGGTCTGCTGCCTGAATTTGGCTTGTGCAGACGCATCAGTTTTACCGTATCACCATCAAAAGCATGATTGGTGTTTTTACGGTGAATAAAGAAATCTTTGGTTTTACCTTCAATACTTACAAAAGCGTCACCGCTGCGTGCAACATCCACAACCCCGGTTAATTCTTCGCCTACTATAAATGTTTCATGATCTTTCTTCGCCTCTTTTTTTTCTCTTTTATGCGGATTCGTGTGAGGTGTTTTATTTATCTTTTTCTTTTTTGACATGTTTTTAATTCTAATTCTATCAAATTTACAATTTTAAGCCGGCAAATAGAAATACTCCCTATTTTTAAGGATTTTTATTACTTATATAATTAAAAATAAATAAATGTATTATTTTATGTATATTTAATTATGTTTGATACCAAACTATATAAACCGAAGAGTATATTTTTGGCAGATGATGACAGCGATGATTGTATGCTTTTTGAAGAAGCATTAAATGAGGTTTGTCAAAACAGTCAATTAACTACAGCTAATGACGGACAGGAGTTAATGGAAATTTTGGGTAAAACCATATCACAACAACCTGATGTCATCTTTTTAGATTTAAATATGCCCCGGAAAAATGGTTTTGAATGTTTGGATGAGATTAAACACACGGAACAATTAAAAGGAATTCCGATAATAGTACTTTCTACCTCTTCCAATAAATCAACTATCAATAGGGTCTATGATCAGGGGGCTGATTATTATATCTGCAAACCCAGCTCGTTTCCCCTATTGAAAGATGCGATTAAAAAAATCATGTCTATAAACTGGAAAGAATCTCTTGTCAGACCAACAAGGGAAAACTTTTTCCTTTCCTTTCAATAATTTAAATCAATTATTATTTGTCAAATTTTTGCAGCTATAACTGAAAATAGTTCAAAAAAATAAAAACTAAATCGATAATTTAGTATTATTGTTATTGAGCAATAATTTGATGTAACATGGATTACCTACATTTGGATTTTCAGCAAGAGAAAGAAGGCTATAAAAAGTTTAGGAATAATTTACACGCATTTTTATCTGATAAGAAACTGAGCGGTGAATCTCCGTTAGTATACCATTATGAAAGCACCTTAGGTAAATGGTTATATGCTCACGCTTTATTTACATACAAATATATACCTGAAATTCATGAACTGGAAAGAGCTCACGCAGACATATATGCAAAAGCACGTGAGGTAGCAGCATCCTACAAATCCGGAAGAACAAAAACTTCAGAGAAAGGTTTGCAGGAAATAGAAGTGCTTGGTAATAATATTGCCGTTTTGTTAAATACCATAGAAAATAAGGCGACAATTGAGAAAACGGAAAACCTCACGGATGAAGATGAGAACAGCATCTTAGCCGCATTATTAAAGAAGAATGAATTTCTAAAAGCAAATAACACAGAAGCTACAGGAAATCTGCTCGCTGAACAACAGGCACTGCATGATTTTTTCATGAAGTCGCCCGGAATTTTTTGTATTCTCAGAGGCCCGACTCTTATTTTTGAACTTATAAATCCTACTGCAATAAATTTAATCGGGAACCGTGATTTAATCGGAAAGCCTCTCAGAAAAGCAATGCCGGAATTAGCTGCCCAGGGTTTCTTTGAATTACTGGATAATGTATATAGTTCTAAGATTCCTTTTAAAGGGAATGAAATTAAGGTATATATAAAAGGCGCATCCGGAGATATGGAGACGCTGTATATAAACTTGATTTTTCAGCCAATTTTAAATGCACAAGATGATAGTACGGGAATTTTAGTTTCAGGATATGAAGTAACGGAACAGGTATTAGCAAGAAATCTTGTCATACAAAGAGAGGAGCAATATAAATTTATAATTGAAGCTACACAATTAGCTACTTGGGACATCAATCCGCAAACAAATCAGCTGTACGGAAATGAGAGACTTAAAGAATGGTTCGGTCTGCCGCCTGATAAAGAAATTGATATCGAGACAGCATCAAAAACATTTAGCGATAAAGATTTAAAAAGAGTAACCGAAGCTATTACGAAGGCTTTCGATTATGAGTCAGGCGGGCATTACGAAATTGAATTTACAATTAATGCACCCGGTTCAAATCCACGCATTGTATATGGGAAAGGTAAGGCTGCTTTTGATGAAAATAAAAAAGCCAAACGCTTTAGCGGAACATTGCAGGACATTACAGAACAAAAATCGATAACAAATAAAATAAAAGAACTTGAAGAAAGAGCACGTTTAGCAACGGAAGCAGGTGAATTCGGAACATTTGACATCAATCTCCTGACAAATGATGTTATTTGCTCTAAAAGGTTTCATGAAATATACGGCTTAGATCATCCAGCAGGACGTAATGATTACATATCTATGTTTTATCCGGCAGATTTACCCATTCGAGATAAGGCTATGGAGAATGCCATGAAGACCGGCATCCTAAATTATCAGGTAAGAATTATCTGGCAAGATGGCAGTGTTCACTGGATAGATGTAGACGGGAGAATATCTTACAATGACAATAAGAAGCCTGTCCGTATGATAGGAACCATGAAAGAAATTACTGGTCAAAAAAAGGTGGAAGAAGAATTGAGACGTTTTAAATTTATGGTAGATAACGCTATAGAAAAATTCATACTTATAAAGGAAGACGGAAAAATTGCATATATAAATGAATATGCATGGAAAAACTGGGGTTATACAGAAGATGAGGCAAAAGAATTACACATAAAAGATATTGATGCCAATTATAATAAAAAACAATTTGACAAAATATTTCAACATGCAAAAGACAATATCACTGAACATTATGAATCTGTTTACAAAAGAAAAGACGGAAGCATGTATGATGTTGAAATTAATATGGGCGGTCTTACGATTGACGGAAAATTGCATTTATTTGCAGTTGCCAGAAATGTTACAGAAAGAAAGAAAGCAGAAACTGCTTTACGTATAAGCGAAGAAAAATTCCGCTTGCTGGCAGACTCTATGCCGCAACATATCTGGACGGGTGATGCAGAAGGTAATCTCAATTATTTCAATAAATCCGTATTTGATTTTTCAGGCTTATCCCCGGAAAAAGTTTATAAAGAAGGTTGGCTGCAAATTGTACATCCTGATGAGCAGGAAGAAAATGTACAGGCATGGACAGAAGCAGTAAAAACAGGCAGCTTCTTCCTATTTGAACATCGCTTCCGCAGACATGACGGTGAATACCGCTGGCAGTTAAGCCGTGCCATACCACAAAAAGATTCTGAAGGAAATATACAAATGTGGGTTGGAACAAGTACGGATATAAACGACCACAAATTAATGACAGACAAACTGGAAAATAAAGTTCAGCAGCGTACTAAAGAATTACAGCAGCTGAATGAAACACTGGTAAAATCAAATATAGAATTAGGACAGTTTGCTTATGTTGCCAGTCATGACCTGCAGGAACCATTGCGGAAAATTCAAACATTCGCTACGCATATACAACAATCCGAAAGCGATAAATTATCAGATAGAGGAAAAGATTACTTCAACAGAATGCAGTCTGCTGCCAAGCGTATGCAACAATTAATAATCGACCTTCTTTCCTTCTCACGTGCTAATTCAGATGAAAAATATTTTGAATCTGTAGATTTGAATTTAATACTGGACAATTCAAAAGAACAATTAAAAGAAACGATTTTACAAAAAAAAGCTGTTGTAAAATCAGCAGAGCTGCCTGTCATCAGCGGCATTCCGTATCAGGTAGAGCAGCTTTTTAATAATCTTATCAGCAATGCCGTGAAATTTTCCAATAAAGACACCAAGCCAATTGTAGAGATAAAATATGAATTGGTGGACGGAAAATATATAAACCTGAATAAAAATATAGCATATCACCATATCAGCTTCTCGGATAATGGAATAGGATTTGAACCGGAATATGCTGAACGTATTTTTCAGATATTCCAACGTCTGCATGGCCGTGAGGCTTATCCGGGAACAGGTATCGGTCTGGCAATCTGTAAAAAAATAGTGGAGAATCACAATGGCTTGCTTACTGCAAGCAGTGAATCAGGCAAGGGCGCAACTTTTGATGTTTATCTGCCAACTAAAATTTAACTGCCGTATACCAAATCATTATTTTATTTCTTATCTTGTAGTAATAATTATAACTTAATTAATATGCAATCTCTATACAAGTATTTATTTGGATGTTTTTTTCTTTTGTGTAATAATATCTCTTTTAGTGACCCTGGATTTGAGCAACGAAGGATAGATTATATTAATACAGCTTTAGCAAATGTCAACAGCGATGCTATTACAATTCAGGCATATAAAGGTGTGCCGGTAGATCCGACTATATTAACTAATACTTTAAATAATATTTCTACAAGAAGTACGACTGATTTTGATATTGTAAAACTGGTTCGCGTATTAGAATTTTCTCATGGAGAATATGACAGCCTTATATTACCGGTTTTAAGACCAATTCCTTTCTGGCTGGAAAAAGATGAAGACAATAGAGAGTATTGGTCTGAAAATCATATGATTATGTGGATGTCGTCGGACTGGTTATTACATGAAAAATATGGTAAGATTGTTGATAGTACTTTAGAAAGAAGATTGCGACATTATCTTAATTTAAAAATCCAGTATGGATTTTATGAATTCTTTTCTTCCACATATGCACCCTTTTGTTTATCAGGTCTGTTGAACCTGGCAGATTTTTCACAGGATGCTGAAATAAAAAATCTGGCAACACAGGCGTCCCAGCGTTTATTAAAAGAATTACTGATGTTAACCAATGATAAAGGAGTATTTTTTCCCGCTGCTGGACGTAATTATCCAAGTAAATATGAATCTGCTTATGGTGAAAATCACAATAGTTTAATTTATATGTTGATTGGCACGGGCAATGTACCCGGTGGTGCTTCCCATTCAGGAGGCTTTTTAGCCTCATCATCTATTAATGTAGATGGCATTATAAATTCATGGACTCCAACCCTGAATACAACATTTACATTAGGACATACCCTGCTAAATGGTATCAATAACATCAACAACACACAATCTCCAAAAGACAAAGTTATTTTTCAATGGAGTTCCGGTGCATATTTTGATCCCTTAGTTGCTACTTCTACATTCCAACTGATAAAAGATTTGAATTTATGGGGACATTTTGAGTTTGCTGACTTTAGGCAGTTTTCTTTTTTGCCTTCCAATTTAGCACCGGCAGCAGCAGAAATAGCAAGCTCTATCAGCAAGAGTTCAGGTATATACAATCCTACTATTGCTGTGTTTAAAAATAAATCTGTTACACTGTCTTCTCTCCAGGATTTTTGGAAAGGTAAACTGGGTTATCAGCAATTCCCAGTAATGGTGAATTCCGGAACTAGTGCCGTATTTACATTATCCGGCAAGCCATCAATTAACTGGGACGACCGACCTGCACATAATGCGAACTCACATTTGCCCTATGTTCAGCAAAAAGACAATATTGCATTAGTCATGTATCGTGCGGAAAAAGGTTTGGGTTTATTTGGTTATAAGGACGATAAATTAGATGTCGAATTACACTGGCAAACAGATAAATTTGATGAAATCCGCGAAGATGGAAACTGGATACTCGGCCGTGAAGGTGACGGATATGTAGCAGTACGAAGAAACTGTATAGGTGATATTAATGGTGTAAAAGCATGTGACAATCCTGATGGACAAACATGGGTTTATATTGTTGGAAATATGGATATGTACGGTAGCTTTGACGCATTTGAACAAAAAATTATTCAGTCACAGTTTGAAACGCGATGGTATTTCAATCTTCCGACATTACAATGGGTATATTATTCTAAAATTGTGATAGATGGAAAGACATTAGAATATGCGTGGAACGGTGATATTTTTTCTGGGCCAACTCGTACTACAGGTATAAAAACCTCAGGAAACAACAATCAGTTTGCTGTTTATCCAAATCCTGCAACAAATAATTTCACTATTGATTTTGCAAAATTAAAGCAAGCAGCTAATCTGAAAATTATAAATACTATTGGTCAGGAGATTTACAATGAGAAGATTGAATCCGGCAATGCTGTAAAGACAGTTAATACATCAAACTGGCCAAACGCTATGTATATTATAGAAGTAGAAACAAAAGATGGCATAATTACTGATAAAATACAGATTGAAAAGTAATGAGGTTTTAGTTAATGATTCCATACTGCTCTTTAAATCTTAAAATTTTGTTTAAAATATACAAAGTGGCATGTTTTATGATTAGATATTCTAAATTTATACATCCAAAGTTTTGAATCAATTCTAACAGAGCATGAGATCACTTTATATTTTATCGTTACTTCTTTTTATTGGATGCAGCGGGAATATTTACAGCAGTACAAATACTAGCTCAGGCAAAAATAATGCTACAGATCCTGCATATATACAATTACACATAAAAGGTTTTTCAAACGGTTACATAAAATTACTGGCTTTTGCTGGTGAACAGCGATACATTACAGATTCTGCCCTTATAGATGCCAATGGAAACGGCGTGCTGAAAAATGACAGTTCTTATCAAAAAGGCATGTATTTTATTTTGTTTCCTGATATGAAATATACACAAATGCTAATTGACAGAGAACAGCATTTTACCCTTTCTTTTGAAAAGGAAAATCCTACAGGTTCCATGGTCGTAAATAATTCTATAGACAATGAGTTATTGTATAAAAATTTAAAATTTGAAGCAGAGACAGGACCAAAATTTGATTCATTGCAAAAAATATTGAATCTCAACACTAAAAGCAGTGAAATTTTTAGTAAAACAGAACTTGCAAGAGAAAAATTAGTAGCGACACGAAAATCACATATTAAATGGTTTGCAGATAATTATCCGGATGCTTTTTTTACAAAGTTTAAATTATCAGGTCAAAATCCTGATATAAGATATCCAAAACTTCCTGATGGCAGTATTGATGAAGCATTACAATCCTTTTACTTTATAAATGATTACTGGAAAGGGTATGATTTTTCTGACGAAAGAATGCTTTATACTCCTGTATATTACAATAAACTAAAAAAATATATTGACATGCTACCACAGGCTGCAGATTCCTTAATTAAATATGCCGATATTATTATTGATTTATCTAAAGCAAATAAGGAAATATTTAAGTTTACCGTGAACTGGATAGCCATACAATATAAACTGCCGAAAGTAATGGGTCAGGATGCTTTCTATGTGCATTTAATAGAAAAATACTGGACCTACGATCAGGCATTCTGGGCGAAAGATTATGAAGTAGACAGACTTAGACAACAGGCTAAATTACTAAAACCAAGTTTGATTGGAAACATCGGTCAGAATGTTACAGGAAATGATGTAAACGGAAAACCGATTTCAATTTATGATATTACAAAACCATTTACAGTTGTTTATCTATTCTCTTATGACTGCGAAAATTGCAAAAAAGAAACACCGAAATTAGTGAAGTTTTATAATGAATGGAAAAATAAAGGCGTTGATGTTTTTGCTATCTGCATTGACGGCGAACCTGATAAATGGAAAGAATACCTGACTAAAAACGCAATGACTTTCCATAATATTTTTGACCCTAAAAACACTACGGGTTTTGGCACAAAGTACCATGTAGAACATACCCCGCAAATTTATGTATTGAATAAGAATCATAAAATCATCGGCAGTTATATCAACTCTGAACAGATTCCTAAAATCATTGAAGACGAATTGAATAAATAAACTCTCCTTATTTTTTTAGCCTGAACAAACTTAAATAGTAATTTGTATTTTTATACAATGAGAAAATTATTTCTGATAGCAATACTATTTTTTACGCTTCAAAAAAGTCAAGCGCAAACCTGGGTTGACTCCTTAGATATATATGCGCGTGAGAAATATATGCCGCCATCTAAGTTTCACTGGAACTGGATGAATGCATCATTATTATACACCATGGTAAAACAGTATGATAACAGTGCTGATGATAAAAAGAAAATCTATTTCGACTATATCAAAAAAGCGATGGATAAGACATATAAACATGCTAACGGAAAACGGCCGAATGCAGTTGCTTCAGGTTTAGGTATGGCATTTTTATACCGAATTACTAAGGATAGTAAATACAAAATAGCCTGTGAAAAAATCTTTGCAGATTATTTAAAAATAAAACGCACTCAAGAAGGCGGCGTTTCGCATTTGCGCAATGATGTAGAATTATGGGATGATACAATTTTCATGATAGGACAGTTTTTACTGGAGATGTATAAGGCTACTGGTGACACAACCTATCTGAATGAACTGTCAAAACAAATCACTATTCATCATAATATGCTACAGGATAAAGAAACAGGCTTATGGGTACATGGCTATGATGAAGATAAAAAATCGCATTGTACTTTT
>JAYVPA010000226.1:0-12662 GCA_043757615.1 Sphingobacteriales bacterium
GTAAATCCGTAATTAAAATCCATAGTATAGTCATTGGTCAATAGTCATTGGTCAATAGTAATCTATGGACAATGGACTATCGACTGTTACACGTTATAAAGTCCCTCTTTTTTCTTGTTCTCTTTCAATTGATTCAAATAATGCTTTAAAATTTCCTGCACCAAAACCTTTGGCCCCCATACGCTGTATAATTTCAAAAAATAAGGTGGGTCTGTCTTCTACCGGTTTTGTAAAAATTTGTAATAGGTAACCGTCTTCATCTGCATCCACCATTATCGCCAGTTTTTCCAGTACAGAAATATCTTCTTTCATGATGCTCATATGTTCGCCTAAACGTTCAGGAACTTCTTCATAATACGTATGCGGCGGCGGACTTAAAAACTCCACACCTCGTGCACGCAGTTGAGTAACGGTTGTAATAATATCGTCCGTTGCAACAGCAATATGCTGCACACCCGAACCTTCATAAAAATCTAAATATTCCTCAATCTGCGATTTCTTTTTTCCTTCAGCAGGTTCGTTGATTGGAAATTTAATCCTGCCGTTTCCATTGCTCATTACTTTACTCATCAAGGCAGAATATTCCGTATGGATTTGTTTGTCATCGAACGATAAAAAATTTACAAAACCCATCACATCTTCATACCATTTCACCCATTTATTCATTTCGCCCCAGCCAACATTTCCAACCATGTGGTCGATAAATTTTAAACCAATGGATGCTGGATTGTAATCTGATTTCCATGCTTTATAACCAGGTAAAAAAATGCCTTTGTAATTTTTTCGTTCAACAAAAATATGCACGGTTTCACCATATGTGTAAATACCGGAACGCACGACTTCGCCGAACTCATCTTTTTCAACTGTTGGCTGCATGAAAGGTTTTGCGCCACGCTTTGTCGTTTCTTCAAAAGATTTTGCTGCATCTTCCACCCACAATGCAATAATCTTCACGCCATCACCGTGTTTTACGATGTGCTGATTGATAGGTGAATCAGAAGTTAAAGGTGTGGTTAATACTAAACGGATTTTATCCTGCGCCAATACATAGGATGCTTTGTCTTTTATACCCGTTTCCAAACCGGAATAAGCCAGCGATTGAAAGCCGAATGCAGTTTTGTAAAAGTGTGCGGCTTGTTTCGCATTGCCTACATAAAACTCTACATAATCAGTACCAAGTAAGGGTAAAAAATCCTGCGCATCTGTAAAGATTTTTTCCAATCCATATTCCACGTTTTTTATTTCTGACATATTTTTTTAATTTGATAATTAGCTAATTTGATAATGATTTTATTTTTCATTGAAATCTTTTACAAATAAATTAGTTGATGTTTTATATCCTTTGTTTAATTTATATTTAAAAATAATACTGTCAACTTTTATTGAAAATCTCTTAGAGCTATCTTTATATATTCATTATCAACGTAATATTTTAAAAGTAATTTCCCTTTTACAGTATCATTAATTTCATATTTAGGTTTATTTAGTATTAGTCTTTCTCCAATTGAAGTTAACCTAGGCTCACCTGTACCACAAATAGGTGCAGTTGGACAATATCTGTACTTGCTCTCAAAATAATGTTTATTAATTTTTATAAGAAAGGAAGTGCATTGTTTATAGTCGGCATTGTAGAAAGCTCTTATAAAAATATTATCATTATCCATAAAGCACGTTGAACTATCACTAATATAAAATCTCCAAAGTAATTTTTCACCTAATTGTTCGTTATATATTCTTAATGAATCAGGAATATATAAATTACTGTCAATAAATGGTTTATATTCAAAACCAAAAAAATATTGCTTATCAAAATCATTTACGCTAATACTATTCACCTTTTGTTTGCATGAAACAAAGACGAATAGAAATAATATTGCAAATAATTTTTTCATTTTCAAATTAGCACATTTTCAAATCTTCAAATTCATTACTCCAACCAACTTTTATAATATTTACCATCATCAATTTTCATCGCTTCTTCTGTAACCATTAAAGGTCTGAAAGTATCAATCATTACGGCTAATTCATGTGTATCTTTTTGTCCGATGCTGCGTTCCATAGCACCGGGAGCCGGTCCGTGCGGAATACCTTTCGGATGCAGTGTAATATGGCCTTGCTCAATATTATTTCTGCTCATAAAATCTCCATCCACATAATACAATACTTCATCGCTGTCTATATTGCTGTGGTTATAAGGCGCAGGAATTGCTAATGGATGATAATCATATACCCGCGGACAAAACGAACACACTACTAAAGCTGCCGTTTCAAACGTCTGATGTACCGGTGGTGGCTGATGCACGCGACCTGTTATCGGTTCGAAATTATGTATGCTGAAAGCGAACGGAAAATTATAGCCATCCCAACCCACTACATCAAACGGATGCGTAGCATACACAAATTCATGCAGCACATTTTCTTTTTTTATTTTGATGATGAAATCGCCTTTTTCATCATGTGTTTCCAAATGCGTTGGCATTTTAAAATCACGCTCACAAAATGGCGCGTGTTCTAATAGTTGTCCTGAATTGTTTTTATAACGTTTTGGTGTATAGATCGGCGCATGCGATTCCATGTATAGCAAACGATTGTCTTCTGAATTGAATTCAATCTGATAAATCATGCCGCGCGGAATGATTAAATAATCACCGTACTCAAATGGAATATTTCCCATAAAAGTTCTGAGCGTTCCGCTTCCTTTATGTATAAAAATCATTTCATCCGAATCTGCATTTTTATAAAAATAAGTGGTGAGAGATTTGCGTGGTGCAGCTAATCCAATCACACAATCATTATTTACTAATAATGCTTTTCTGCTGTCTAAGTAATCATCTTCCGGAGAAATATTAAATCCTTTTAACAAGAGTGCTTTGATGTTTTTACCAATTGCAATTTTTGGTGTTACATCTGTTGAACTCAGGATTTCTTTTACCTGTGTTGGCCGGTGAGTATGGTACAATAAAGAGGAGTGTCCGTGAAAACCTTCTGTTCCAAAAAGTTGTTCGTAATAAAATTTACCTTCATCACTTTTAAATTGTGTGTGACGCTTTGGTGGTATCTTGCCCAGTTGATGATAGATTGGCATAACTTCTTATTTTATTTTTAAACACCTGGATACATAGAATTTATTAAGTCAAATCAGTAGCTGTAAATCAGTCGGATATTCATAAATAGCATAGTTATTCATCGAAGATGAATGCTATGTTTATTTATGTTTTTCTTTTACTCATTATTAACTATGTGCCTATGTGTTTATAATTGTTAACTAAGTTCTTCTATTGCAATTTGCAACGCATTTTTGGTTAAGTAAATAGTTTGAGTTTCTTTTTCATGAACTTTAACTAAGGCATTGTAAATCGTTTTTGATACATCCTGAAAAATTGCATCATCTGTAATTTTTACATTCTTATGCATCAGGTATGCAAACACACGAGCCATGCCGCAATTGGCAATAAAGTCAGGTATTACGGCAATGCTTGCATCAGCTTTGTTCAATACTTTTCCATAGAAAATTTCCGGGTCGTTAAACGGAACATTTGCACCCGAAGAAATTACTTCCACTCCGGCTTTTAACATGGCTTCCAGATTATCTTCATCCACAAAACGGGAACCCGCTGCGGGAATAAAAATATCTGCTTTAGTTTTCCAAAATGCTGTTTGTGCTGTTTCAAAAGGAATTAAATCAGGATGTGTAAGCTTGTTGTTTTTTCTGTTTAAGAATAACTCTTTAACAGCTTCAAAACTTAATCCGTTCTCATCAATCAGCACACCTGTGATATCAATAATTGCTGTAATTTTTACACCTTGTTGTGCTAAAAAATATGCAGCAGCAGCTCCTACATTTCCAAAACCTTGTATGGTCGCGCTTTTATTTTCTAAAGATTGATTTTTGTATAATTGATAATAATGTTTTACAGACTCAGCCACGCCATAACCTGTAATCATATCCGCAACTAAATAACCTTCTTTTTTAGAAGGTGTATAATCTTCATCTTCTATCAGTTTAGAAACTCCAACGCGCAATTGTCCTATTTTATTGATCTTATCACGCTCTTTGGGGTGATAATGTCCGTTTACAATTCCTTCCTGAGGATGCCAGATGCCGTATTCTTCAGTTATTGGAATGACTTCGTGAATCTCATCAACATTCATATCACCGCCGGTGCCGTAGTAGTTTTTTAAGATGGGAGCAACTGCTTTAAACCAACGTTCCAAGACCTCTCTTTTGCGTGGGTCATTCGGATCAAAATTAATTCCCGATTTTGCACCGCCTATATCAGGACCGGAAACAGAAAATTTTATTTCCATTGTTTTTGCCAGTGATACTACTTCGTGTTTTGTTAACCCTTTACGCATACGTGTGCCGCCGCCTGCCGCGCCGCCACGTAAGGAATTAATAACTAACCAGCCTTGTGCATCTGTTTTGGAGTCGTTCCATTCAAAAACGATTTCGGGAGCTTTTTCTTCAAACGGTTTTATAAAATCTGACATAATTGCAATAATAATAGTTGCTATGACAACTAATTTAAGTGTTTAGTTCTGATAGTGCAAGAAAAAGACAATTTATTTTTCAACCTCGTAGGTTGCCTGCCCAACCTGCGAGGTTAATGTTAAATTCAAAAAAAATTGCATCTTTGCACTATGATACGTTGGATATTCAAATTAATTTTCAAAACATTAGGCTGGAAATTAAAAACCCAAGCAATAACAGGAATTAAGCAATCCATTACCATTGCCGCACCTCACACAGCGAATATGGATTTGCCTATTGCGAAAGCTGCGTTTGATTTAATGCATCTGCCGTTGCGTTTTACCGTTAAGCAAGAATGGGTTCGTTTTCCTTTTAAACGGATTATGATGAATTTAGGTGCTATTGCTATTGATAGAACTCCTAAAAAACCGGGCGATCCAAGACCGAGTATGACAGAAGCAATGGCAAATTTATTTAAGGAAAATCCGGAATTGCATGTGATGGTGACACCAGAGGGAACTCGCAGTTTGCGTACTGAATGGAAAACCGGATTCTGGTATACTGCCAAGATGGCTAATGTGCCTATTTTATTAGGTTATCTGGATTATAAAAATAAGGTTGCCGGCATTGGAAAAATTATTTATCCTACGGATTTGGAAAAAGACATGCGCACGATGATGGAGTTTTATAAAGATATTACACCATGTCATCCGGAAAGATTCAGCCTTGATTTAAGATATATATAAGTATGCTAAAAATTATTTCCAGATTAATATTATTGGTAAAAGGATGGACATACAACGTGGATGTCCTGAAGTCGATTAATAAATGTGTATTGATTGTTGCACCACATACTTCTGCATGGGATATGGCTATTGGGAAAGCTGTATTTGTTATGGCAAAAATTCCTGCAAAGATTGCCATTAAGAAAGAAGCATTTTTCTGGCCAATGAATTGGTTATTGCGTTACTTAGGAGGAATTCCAATAGACAGAACTCCAAAAGACGGAACGAAACAACGGCTTAGCCTGGTAGATGCATTAGTAAATTCTGTTAAAAAAGAAAAAAAGATTTGTCTGGTAATTACACCAGAAGGTTCGCGCGGAAAAAGAAAACAATGGAAAACAGGATTTTACCATATTGCTGTAAAAGCGCAGGTGCCTATTGCTTTAGGTTATTTGGATTTCGATGTTAAAGAAGCTATTGTAGATAAGGTTTTATATCCTACAGGAGATATTGATAAAGACATGCGCGAAATAATGATTTATTATGCAGACAAAACTCATTTAGGAAAATACCCGAATCGCTGTGTTACGGATGAACGCTGGAGTTAATCGTTGATTAACTGATTTCTGATTCAATGATTAATTGTTCAAGTTTTTCAAACTCCTCTAACTGCTCTTCTTTCAGTAAACGGAAAGACTGACGATGATGAGAACATTCACCAAAATTTTTAATCGCACTACGATGTTCAATAGTTGGATAACCTTTGTTTCTTTTCCAGTTATAATGAGGAAAATCAGGATGCAGTTTTTCCATCAATTCATCGCGGTACGTTTTTGCTAAAATAGAAGCAGCGGCAATTTCTATATAAGTAGCATCTCCCTGAATAACAGTTTTATGTTTTACTTCTCTGTATGGTTTAAAACGGTTGCCGTCAATCAATAATAAGGATGGTCTTTTTTTTAGCTGGTCAATAGCCAGATGCATTGCCAGAAAAGTAGCCTGTAAAATATTTACTTCGTCTATTTTATAATTATCAATAATTCCCACACCAAAACTTAGTGCATACTTTTCTATAATTGGACGTAATTCGTTACGCTGACTTTCCGTTAATTGTTTGGAATCATTTAAGAAATCATGGGTGAAATCTTTTGGTAAAACTACAGCAGCAGCGACAACAGGACCAGCCAGGCATCCTCTGCCTGCTTCATCCACGCCACATAATATTCTGGAAGATTTAAAATGCTGTAACATCCGCGGTAAAGATAATTAGACGTCCGCAATAATTTAGTTAGTAAATAGCATTAGATTTGCACAATTTTTTACACATGCAAGACAAACACTGGATTTCAAGAACAACGCTGTTAATTGGTGATGAAAAATTAAATAAGTTAATTAACAGTCATGTATTAGTGGTAGGATTAGGCGGCATCGGTTCGTTTGCTGCAGAGTTTATCGCACGTGCAGGAGTTGGTAAAATGACTATTGTGGATGGAGATATTGTTGACCCGACAAACAGGAACAGGCAATTGCAGGCAATGCATTCCACACACGGAATGTCTAAGGCGGATTTGATGGCAGAAAGATTGAAAGACATCAATCCTGAAATTGAGATAAAAATTATTAAAGAATTTTTGTCGCCGGAAAAAGCGACTGAAATTATTGAAGCGGGTAATTTTGATTATATTATTGATGCGATTGACAGTGTCACGCCAAAACTAAATTTGTTAGTGGCAGCATATCGATTAAAAATGAAAATAATTGCATCTGGTGGTGCCGGCGGAAAAACAGATCCGACAAGAATTGAAGTAGCGGATGTTTCTAAAACACATCATTGCGTATTTATGCAGGCAGTAAGAAAGCGTTTGAAGAAAGAAAAGATTTATACGGGAATTGAATTTGTGTATTCACCTGAACCACAACCAAAAAATGCATTGATTATGACAGATGGTGCGAATTATAAAAAGTCTGCTTACGGCACTATTTCTTATATGCCGGCTGCATTCGGCGGTGTATGTGCAAGTGTGGTGATTAGGAATTTGATTAAGGCTTAAACGTTTTAGCCTTATCGATCACGTCCTGTTCCAGTTGTTTTTTATAATCAATTACTTTTTGTTGTAAAGCTGTATCATGAGTAGCCAAGATTTGTGCAGCTAATATGCCTGCATTTTTTGCGCCATTAATGGCAACGGTTGCAACCGGAACACCGCCGGGCATTTGTACAATTGATAACAAAGAATCCAAACCATTTAATGATTTGCTTTGCACAGGCACGCCAATAACAGGCAATGGTGAAATAGCAGCGACCATACCCGGCAAGTGCGCTGCACCACCTGCTCCTGCAATAATCACTTCAAATCCTTTTTCATGTGCGGTGCGTGCAAATTCATACATTCGTTCAGGTGTGCGATGCGCGGAAACAATGGTGTATTCAAATCCAATTCCGAAATCAGTCAGTACTTTTGCTGCTTCCTGCATAACAGGCGAGTCGCTGTCGGAACCCATAATGATGGCTACTTTTTTCATAGTATAGATTTTGAGAATTTGAGAATTGCGAGTTGAGACTCTTATGTCCCATCTCTCATCTCTCACCTCTATTTTATAATTTCAATTTCTACTAAAGTTCGCACTTTTTCTGCTAACCGCATCAATTCATTTCTGTTTTCATGCAGAATGGTCACATGACCCAGTTTGCGATTGGGTTTACTTTCTTTTTTTCCGTATAAATGTACATACACACCTTGCATCGCCAGCAATTCATTCATGTATTTCAATTTATATTTTCCTGTTTTATCACCCACAATATTTACCATCGCACATGGTTGAATTATATTGGTTGACCCTAATGGTTTGTCTAACAATACGCGTAACAACTGATCATATTGTGATGTGTAAAAACCTTCTATCGTATGGTGCGCAGAATTGTGCGGTCGTGGTGCAATTTCATTTACCAATAGTTCATCATTTTCGGATAAGAATAATTCTACGGCAAATAAACCCGCGGTGTTGAATGCCTCCGCGCAGTGCAATGCAATTTGCTGCGCTTGTTGTTCAACTGCAATATCAATGTTTGCGGGTGAAATCAAAAACGAAACTAAATTGCTTTCAGTAAATTCCATTTCTATTGCAGGATAAACGGCATTGTTTCCATGAATATCTCTCGCGAATAAAACTGCTAATTCTTTTTTGCAAACTACAAATTCTTCAATCATCAATGCATCCTCAAAAGGAATAATGTTTGAATTTTCTATAATGGATTTTACATCAGAAATGAAAACACCTTTGCCGTCATAACCGCCGGTACAAGATTTTACAGCAACTTTTTGGAAGTTTGTCTGTGCTAATTTTTCTTTTGCTTCATCTTTAGTGGCAGCAATAAAAAATGGCGACGTTGGAATATTATTTTCGGTATAAAATATTTTTTGTTTTCCTTTATCCTGTATCGTTTTTAAAACCATCGGATTTGGAATAATGGTTTTTCCTTGCTCTTGTAACTCAATTAATTTATCAACGTTAATGTGTTCAATTTCCCAAGTTAATACATCAGAAATATCAGAAAGCTTTTGAATTTCATCTGCTTCTGTAATACTGCCAACAATATGTTGTGTCGCTAATGTGCTTGCAGGGCAAGTCGCATCTCTATCTAAAATATTTATGGGGATGGATAATTTCGATGCGTTTTCGATGAACATTTTGCCAAGTTGTCCGCCGCCGATAATGCCAATAGTTTGGGTGGTTTGCATCGGACGTAAAGATAGGAAATTTGAAGCAGGATTTATCAGGATAGTTTTTAAGTAGTTTCTTTAGTCATCCATTTCTCTACCTGTGGAGCTTTGTAGTTTTTAATTTTTTCTAAAAGGTCATCGATATTATCGCTTGATAAAATCATTTGCTGGTATTCTTTTCTCAGGAATTGTTTATCTACCATCGTTTGTATCAACGCTAATAAAGAATCGTAAAAACCATTTATGTTTAAGACAGCAACTGGTTTTTTGTGTAACCCAAGTTGTGACCAGGTAAGCATTTCAAACAATTCTTCCATAGTACCAAAACCGCCCGGCAAGGCAATCATCGCATCTGATAATTCGTTCAGTAATGTTTTGCGCTGGTGCATGGTGTCTACTGTTATCATTTCGGTAATGCCATCATGTGCAATTTCTTTAGTACACAAAAAATGCGGAATAACGCCAATCACTACGCCGCCGTTTTGCATAGCACCATTTGCTACAGCGCCCATTAATCCAACCTTTCCGCCACCGAAAACCACACCTATATTTTGCTGTGCTAATGTTTTGCCAACCAGATAAGCCTGCTCTTCAAAGACAGCATCATTGCCAACATTCGCTCCGCAATAAATGGTTATTCTTTTCATGCTGTCTGAACTGTGATTTATTTGATTAATGTGATCTAATATTAATAATCGTATTGACCTTCAATTTCTACTTTTGTTTCTATAGGAAAATGTTCTCTTATATAACTACTTGGATTGTAAAAGAATTTATTTGACAATGCTAAATTTCTTGATATAGATTTCATATCGTTTTGTGTATTTTCTCTTGGCAGGTTGTTTGTTGCTTTAATTAATCTAATATAAGTATGAAAGGAATTACCTGTGCCTTTAATTTCATGAATACAAAAAACTTGATTATTATATTCTTTTAGATATCCTGAGAATGTTTCTTCAGTATAAGATATGTTTATTTTGCAACCTGGTAATTCTTTGCATAATTCAACCAATTCTTCAATTATTATTGTGTTTGTATCTAAATATAAACTCGTTAAATTTTTTAATGCTTTTATATCTAAAATGTGTGTAATGTTATTTCCTGTTATATTTAATTTGGTAAGATTCTTTAAATGTGCAAGAGAAGAAATATCATAAACTTTATTACCGCTTAAATCTAACTCTTTAAGATTTTCAAGAAGACTAATTTTTCTTATATTGTAAATTTCATTTTCAGATAAATCCAAAATTTTTAGTTCCTTTAGATTTATTAATGGCTCAATATTGCTGATTCTGTTTTTATAAAAATATGCTTCTTTTAATTTTAACATTGATTTTATTGGAACCAAACTATCAATTGAATTATTCATACAATCAATTACTTCAATATCTACAATATCTTGTATTGGAAAGATATTATCTGCATGTAAATCTCTTAAGAATAAATATTTGTTTTGAATGTCATTAATACTTATTTCTTTATTCTCAATTATTTTAATTTTTGTAATTTCATAAAGCACATCAAATAATGTAATTGACATACTTGAATTATACATTTGTCTTGCATTAATTGCACTCCAAGTGTTACAAAAATGCCTATAGTCTATTTTGCAATCAGTTATATGTTTATGAGCGTTTAATATTTGAGTCCAAGTATAAAGCATCTTTTTTTAATTATTAAATTCCTATACAATCATTCCGGCAGCCACCGTTTCATTAGTAGATTCATCCACTAAAATGATACTTCCTGTAATCCTGTTTTTTCTATAGCTGTCAAAAAATAAAGGAACTGTAGTGCGTATAGTTACTCTTCCGATATCATTTAACCCGATTTCTACATCCTCAGTAACGCGTTGCAGTGTGTTTATATTGAGTTTGTATTTTGATTCTTTGATAATGCATTTGCATTCTCTTGACGTGTGACGCAAAATATATTTACCGCGCGGCACCAGTTTTTTTTCATTCATCCAGCATAACATTACATCAAATTCCTGCTCTATTTGCGGCATATTATTTTCACGCACCAGCATATCACCGCGCGAAATATCAATTTCATCTTCCAAAGTAATTGTAACACTTTGTGGAGCAAAAGCTTCCTGCAAATCCCCATCCATGGTAACAATAGATTTTATTTTTGAGGTAAAGCCACTTGGCAATGCTTTTACTTTATCACCCACACGAAAAACGCCGCCTGCAATTCTTCCTGCATACCCACGAAAATCGTGGTATTCATTTTTCATCGGACGAATTACATACTGCACCGGAAAACGAGCATCAATATGATTCAGATCAGAACCGATATGAATCGTTTCCAGTAAGTACATTAAAGTTGGTCCTTGATACCAACTCATATTTTCTGAACGGTTCACTACATTGTCGCCGGCTAATGCAGAAATAGGAAGAAAGTGGACATCTTTGATATCTAACTTTGATGCAAATGCTTTGTAATCATTTACAATTTTGTTGAAAGTTTTTTCATCCCAATCCACCAGATCCATTTTGTTGATACAAACGATTATATGGGGAATCTGTAACAACGATGCGATGTATGAATGACGATACGTTTGCTCAATAATTCCTTTGCGCGCATCCACCAAAATGATAGCGAGGTTTGCAGTTGACGCGCCAGTCACCATGTTGCGTGTGTATTGGATATGACCCGGTGTATCAGCAATAATGAATTTTCTTTTTGGGGTAGAAAAATATCTGTATGCCACATCAATGGTGATACCTTGTTCACGTTCTGCACGCAAACCATCTGTCAGCAATGCAAGATTTACATATTCTTCACCTCGTTTTGCAGAAGCAGCTTCGATAGCATCCATCTGGTCCTGGAAAATAGATTTGCTATCATACAGTAATCTTCCAATCAAAGTTGATTTCCCATCGTCAACGCTGCCAGCAGTGCTAAATCGCAAAAGCTCCATATCTAAGTATGCTTTGCTGTCAAAATTTTCTATTTCTTCTGTTATTGTTGTCATTGTTTCCAATATGGTTTATGAGATTCTATTATCTCTGCTGAGAAAATAGTTTTAATTACTGATATTATTTTATTATTCTGTTTTTCAGAAAAGGATATGTCTATTCGTTTATTATTGTCAGAATCTCTAATCAACAATGGTACAGTATCTATATCCATATCTTCAGTTAATTCATAATATTTTTCATTATTATTGTCTAAAAAAAACACAATATCACTCCAATAGTTTATAATAGAATTATAATTAAATAAAATTTTGTTAATTCCCAGACACGTTAAGTTTCTAAGAAGTACACTTTTGTCACCTTTCTTAATTTCAAATATTGAATAGCTAAAAGAAAAAATGAATGCAAAAATTATTACTAACAAGAAATAAAAATTTATGTAAAAAGATAATAGTACAGAGATTAATGTCAAAGCAAATGGATACATAAGAAAAAAATAACTTCTTAGAAATGCAATTACAATAACATAGTCACTTTGCTTATATTTTATATAATGTATCAACTTCGAATCATTAAATTAAAAATACCCTGCTTTTTTTCTGTCTTCCATGGCTGCTTCACTGCGTTTATCATCTGCACGGGTACCACGTTCGGTAGTGCGTGATGCAGCTACTTCCTGTATAATGTCTTCTAAGGTTGCTGCTTCTGAAAATACAGCACCTGTGCAAGTGATATCGCCCACTGTTCTGAAGCGCACGATTCTTTCTTCTGCAACCTCGTTTTCTTTTTTCTGCATAAATTCTGAATCAGCGTACCAGAC
>JAYVPA010000227.1:0-41752 GCA_043757615.1 Sphingobacteriales bacterium
GCCTTTGCAAACCATCCGTAAACAATTAAAAATAAAAGTGGATTGCGATTCTACTATTATTGGGCAAACGCATTGTGTAAAAGCAACTTCCTATCCTTATACAAGTTGTATTATTGCAGACGCACCATACATGCAGGCAACTGCTTCGTGCCGCAATGATTCTGTTATTTTTACTATAAAAAATATTGGTTATCCTGAAATATCAGATAATTTCTATCGGGTTATTGTAAATGACACAGTAAACTACCAAGGCTATCTCCATTTTACAATGAGCAATTCCACACAAACGCTTTCGTATTATAATCCGGAAGGGAAAACATTCCGTTTGGAAACCAAACAACTTCCTGCTTTTATAAATGAAGACACTATATTGTCAGTAGCTATTGAAGGTTGCGGAAATCCAAATTTTTCTATTGGTTATATTACTATGTATCCACAAGATGATGACCGGCCTGATGTATCTATAGATTGCCACCACAACTGGGGAAGCTATGATCCTAATGATAAATCGGCAAATCCTGTTGGTTATGATGATACGCATCTAATAGAAAATACACAAGCCATAGAATATACCATACACTTCCAGAATTTGGGAAACTATGCCGCTTCATTTGTAACAGTCACTGATACTCTCTATCCTGCATTTGATATAACGACTTTACACGTTTTGGGATCTTCATCTGATTATACTTTGTCAATTATTGATTCCAATATTTTACAATTTAGGTTTTTGGATATTAACTTACCTGCTGCAATAAATGATTCTTTGTTATCGAATGGATATATCAAATTCTCTGTTAAACCAAAAAAGAACACCGCTATAGGTACTTCTATTCACAACAATGCTTTTATCACTTTTGATTTTAATGACGCAGTGAAAACAAATACCGTACAGCATGAAATTGGGAAGGATTTTTTAGGAATGAATTTAATTTCACTCGTTAAAAATAATTTGTATAACAATCTTAACACTAAGGTTTATCCAAATCCGTTCAATCAAACAGCTACGCTTACTTTTGATTACCATCAACCCACACAGTTAACTGTTTTTTCTTTGGATGGCAAAATTGTACACCAATCTAATACAACTACTAATTTTTACCTCATCAATAGAAATACATTAGCCGACGGGGTGTATATTTACGAATTGCGCAATGGAAAAACAAAAGAATTACTGGATACGGGAAAATTGATAATCCAATAGCTGATTTTGGAAAATCGCAATGTTAAGGAAATTGTTATGATTAAAAAAAATCGGTTGCACTATTGCCAAAAATGAAAAGATTACTATCTTTGCAATCCGTTAGCAAAAACTAACAGTTCTTTAAAATATGCGAAAGTAGCTCAGTTGGTAGAGCATTACCTTGCCAAGGTAAGGGTCGCGGGTTCGAGTCTCGTCTTTCGCTCCATAAAAAGGAGTTTCTGCAACTCCTTTTTTTAATTTAAAGCGCCCGGGTGGTGGAATGGTAGACACGCAGGACTTAAAATCCTGTGACCATCGCGGTTGTGCGGGTTCGAGTCCCGCCCCGGGTACGCTTTATATTTTATCCCACTGATAATTATCAACTTATTTATTATTAATTAAAGCAATCTTGTAGTATAAACTATGGGCTCTATAAAAATATCCTCCTACTTTATTGGTATTTTTCAACTTTAGCTTGATTTAAGGCAAAAGGTTAACAAAATCATTTTTTAGTATAAATAGTTTTAAAAGTTTGGTTGATTTTAATTGTCGGCACAAATACTCAACAATAATTCAATATACCCGATGACTCCTAAAAACAGTCATAAAAACCCCCTTCAGAAACATCAAAGCCCCTACATTTAGGGTTTTTTTCATTAAAATTACTGAATTTCAGATTATTCACAAGGGTCGAAAACCTTTAATGCAAAACCATCTACTGCATTTCCGGCAACAGCTTTATTATTCATTTCTGCATTATAAAAATCAATACGTGTATTATATGTGAGGTTACATTCATCTACCGGAGCAACAGGCTTTGTATCTCCAAAAGCAACCGGCAGTAACCTGCTGCAATCTATCCCTTTAGTAGTAAGGTAATAACTAATCATAGCTGCACGCTGTAAGCTCAGCTTCATATTCTCGTCGGTAGATTTTTCACTGTAAACATGGCCTTCTATACGTAATTTGGTGATATAAGGTTTGTCCTTTAAATATTGAGCAACAAAGTCTAACATCGGGTCTGATGGACTCTTTACATCATAAGAATGCTGATCGAATTGTATGCTGCCCGGCAGCACTAATGCATTATTCTGTACTGTATACGAATTTTCTGCAAATACGCTAAACGACAAAAGCATTAGGCAAATAAAAAGAAATTTTATTGTTCTCATCTATTTTGGTTTCGTATCAAATATCTCATTATATATTGGTACTAAAAAGCCAAAAATTGTTAGAATTTAGTGAAAAAACAAAAAATTGTTACTTATTCAGCTTACTTTTCCTGATTCCGTAAGAAAAATAGATAACAAATCCGATTGCCATCCAGATAATAAAACGCATCCAGTTTACCACTCCCAAGGTGGAAACCAACATACTGCAGCTTAAAAATCCTAATACAGGAATGAGTGACCATTTTTTGATAAATGTTTTTATGGCCATGTATATCGAGACTAATATAAATCCCCAGAATGGTAGTTGATGTTTCCATTCAAAAAATCCTTTCTCAAATGGAAAAGTGTTTTCTATATTTTCGGGATTTCTAAAAAATAAAACCAATCCAATCAATACCAGAACAGGAATAATAAATTGTCCGTTAATATATGGCGTTTTAAATTTAGGTGAAGCAAGATTATTGTCTGTTGCATTTTGTTTGTCTTTATCCTGTAAAATAATGACACCGCCACACACCAGTATAAATGCAAACAAGGTTCCTATGCTGCACATATCCATTACTAAATTTGCATCCAAAAATAAAGCGGGAATACCCACCAATAAACCAGTCACAACAGTAGCAAATGCAGGGGTTTTGTATTTGGGATGTAATTCTGCAAATTTCTGCGGCAATAATCCGTCTCTGCTCATACTCATCCAGATACGCGGCTGTCCGATCTGGAAAACCAGCATAACACTTGCTGTAGCTACCAATGCACTGAATGCGATTAAACCACCTATCCAGTTTAAACCTCTTTGTCTGAATGCAGTGGCTAAAAACGCTTCTGTATTTAACTTAGAATAATGTACCATTCCTGTTAAAACTAATGCTACAGCCACATATAAGATTGTAGAGATAATTAATGAATAAATCATACCGCGCGGTAAATCGCGCTGCGGGTTCTTACATTCTTCAGCCGTTGTAGAAATCGCATCAAAGCCTATATACGCAAAAAACACTGCAGACACTCCTTTTAATACGCCTGATACTCCATTCGGTGCAAACGGTGTCCAGTTGCCGGGCATGACATAAAATATACCTATGGCAATTACTATTAAAATGACAATAAGTTTAAATAATACCATTCCGTTTGCGAAATTTTTAGATTCTTTGATTCCGATAAAGACCAGGGTTGTGATAAAGATATTAATGACAAATGCCGGAACATTGATAATAAAAGGAACTCCAAGAATGTGCGGTGCGGAAGTCCATAATTCCGGCATGGTATTCCTTGCTTCCATAAAACTGGTCGTTAAATATTTAGGCAGATCAATACCAAAACCATGCAGGAAATTGACAAAATTTCCACTCCATGAAATAGCTACTGTAATATTTCCAATCGCATATTCGAGCAATAAATCCCAACCGATAATCCAGGCAATCAATTCACCAAAAACAGCATATGAATACGTATATGCACTGCCTGCAATCGGAATACGTGAAGCAAATTCTGCATAACACAAAGCTGAAAAACCGCAGGCTACCGCAATACCGATAAACAATAATGTAACTGCTGGCCCGCCGTCAAAACAAGCTTTTCCAATTGTAGAGAAAATTCCTGCACCTATAATCGCTGCAATTCCTAATGCCGTTAGATCTTTTACGCCCATCTCTCTTTTTAATCCTTCCGTAGTGCCATGCGACTCTAACAGGTCAGGATGTTGTTCTACTTCCTGTAAAATAACATTTATAGATTTTTTGCGAAACAGATTTTTCCAGCTCATGAATTATGATTTGCATAAAGATATAAAAATTTGTTTATGAAGAATAAAGTAACACTTTACAGACTCTTACTATAAATAAATATCCAGCCTGTGTGCAGGTCATTTATTTTATCTTACTTATAATAAAAGGCAACCATTTCTGATTGCCTTGTGACCCCGCTGGGGCTCGAACCCAGGACCCACTGATTAAGAGTCAGCTACTCTACCAACTGAGCTACGAAGTCATTTTTAGTCTGCAAATGTAAGAAAGCTTATTGTTATTCCAAACTTCTAAGACCTGTTGTATCTGTCAGTGCTTTTATAAAGGAGATAATATCTTTCTTGTCTTGTTTGCTCAGATTTAATCTGTCAGAAGGCAATGTCTGATTTGGGACATCTAAGCCTAAACCTGCACCGCCTCCGCGATTATAAAATTCTATCACTTCATCCAGTGTTTTAAAACCACCATTATGCATGTAAGGTGCGGTTAATTCTGCATTCCTGACTGTAGAAATTTTTAATGAATGCCTGAATTGTTCCAATTCAAAAATTTTAAATCGGCCAATGTCTTCATCTAAAACCGGATGTATAGTGTCAAATGTTTTTGTAACACCTAATACTTCTGATTCTGATGTACTGTAAAAAGGCGGCACGGTTCCAAAAAAAGTAGGTGCAAAATGACAGGACCCGCATTGGGCTTTTCCCATAAATAAATTAAATCCCCGTTTTACAGATGCATCAATAGTTACACTTTGTCCACGCATGTATTTGTCAAAAGGCGAATTCAATAATATTAACTGACGTTCAAAATCTGCAATACTGGTGTTAATGGAATAAATGGAAATCGCATTGCTTTTAAATTCCGGAAATGCTTCCGAAAACAAACGCACATATAATGTATCAGCTTTTAATCTTTTTAGAATTTCATCATATGTATGATTATATTCCTGAGGATTTATGATTACGTGATCTATCTGAGTTTCTAAAGATGTGGCTGAAAAATCATAAAAATAACTGGCTTGTAAAGCTGCATTCAAAATACTTGGTGTGTTACGTTTCTGAAATTCACCTGTCTTATTCGTAATAGCAGTCGTTAATTTATCTGTTAAAAAATTGGAGGTTTGATGACAGGATGAACAACTCAAACTACCATCTATAGACAAACGTTTTTCAAAAAATAATTTTTTTCCCAATGCGGTAGTTAATGAGTTGTTTTTATAATATTTGTCCTGTGCATAATATTTAGCAGTCAGAAAATCTGCGTCATAAATTGTGTTGGTATTTAAATTAACAGCTCTGAAAATTTTCCCCGATTCACCAAAATATGGCACCGCTATATTATGCTGTAAGCCAGTGAGACTTTTAGTAATCGGCTGCAGATAATTTTTTATAAAAAATATACGGTCTAAAGTATTGAAATTTTTATTATTCAGATATGCAAATGCCGATGCCAGTTTTTCTTTCAGCAATATAGTTTCTGCGGAACATTTCTCGCTTTTATAATATGACAAGATTATATCAAAAGATTTTAATGCTGCGCCTATCTCATCAACATTATTCCTTACAGAAGGCGAATCAAACGACACCAAACTTAAAGATTCTATTCTGATAAGATTGAACCGGATGGCTTCAAAAATATAAGTATCTAATAATGGCGCATCTTTCAATAATAAATAAAAAGAAAGCGTTCTGTATTTAAGCTGCTTCGTTAAAAAGATAATTCTATCATAGTTCAATGTGTCATTCTGTAACTCACTTTCCACTACCTGCAACCCTTCCGGTTTTGCATTCGGGTCAAACCCTTCATCATTTTCTACCGCATTCACGCCGTTAAAAAAAGGATACCGATTATTGTCTAAATATTCAAGAATAAACTCAAATTTTTTAAATGCAATTCTCGATTTTTTAAACCGTACAAGCATTGCTTTTCGATCTGCATTCTGCTCACCTAATCTTTGGAATGTATCTAATTGTGATTGAAAAGATTTAATATTTTCCAGACAAAATAACTTTGTCTGTTCGGACGGCAACTTCTTTTCTGTAAATGCAGAATCAATTATTCCAACAAGTAAAAGAATAAAGGAAACAAAAAGAAATTTTGTTTTGTGAGATTGTAATAAAGAAAAGAATTTAGTAAACATACATTATGCGTTTACTAAGATAAAAAATAATGCGGCGATATTGGATTTATTAAGTGTTAAGATTTAGTAGAAATTCCATGAACCATAATTTCCGTCAAATTCCATTTTAGAATTATTGAGATTATAATTTCCCTCTTTAGACATATTAAGTTTTAACTTCAGCTGAAGTTTAGGTGTAGACGTATCGGTTATTTTTAAACGGATAAGCACATCGTTTCCTTTTATAGTGTACGTATTATTTTTTTCTGAAACATTAAACTTAATTTGTTTGAGCATCTCCACAAAAGACAATGCCTCTTTTTGTGAAAGTTGAAGATTAATTTCTGATATATCATTCAACAACTTGTCAGCATTGTATTTTTTTTTCAAAAGAACACTTCGTTTCACGTTTGAAGAATCGAACGAAAAAAATGCAGATGAGTTTGTTAATTTCAAACTATCATATAGTTGCTTTGCTTCCTTAGCTTGTTCTAAACTAAAACTGATACAAGCCTGACCTTCTTTATCACCTGAATATTTAGCATTGCGGATTTCAATGTACGTATTTTTTCCTCTTAAATACAGTACTGCCGAAGTATCAACAGGCAGACTGGATTTTGGCAAGCCTGCATCTATATTTGCAAACTTTTTAGTCATAAAAGAAGACTTTACTATTCCTTTAAAAGTAACATCATCTACAGCAATTGTTACATGATTCAGGTAAACTTTTGACAAATCATTTTGTGCCTGAGCAATATAATTCAGGTTTGATAAAAACAAAATAAGAGATAAGATTTTTTTCATGAACTAATATAATACTCATCAAATAGTATTTTACATTTAGTTAATTAAAATTAAGTTGTGTTTTTAAAACTATTCGCTTATTATCTTTGTTTCAGCTAATTATGAGAAATAGATTTAGTCCTTTTTGGATGTTCCTTCCTGCGCTTGTTATCATTATTATTGACATTTATGTATTTCAGGCAGTCAAAAGTACCTTTTCAGATTCAAAATCATCTACCCAACGATTTGCCTATTCAGCGTACTGGATTTTGTCTTCTTTCACTTATCTCGCAGTAATTATTCTGGTATTTAAAGGTTATACAAATTGGCACGGTTGGAGTAAAAATATTATAGTTGGTTTCGCACAGTCCGTATTTATTGGAAAATTATTAGTCTTGCCTTTTTTATTAATCGATGATTTATTTCGTTTGTTCAGATGGGTATTCAGTTTGTTCGGAACAGCCTCTGCTGAAATTCAGCCGAACGGAATTTCCCGTTTACAATTTCTGAGCAGAGTAGGATTAGCTATTGGTTCTCTTACTTTTGGTGCATTTATTTATGGCATCTTCAGAGGTGCGTATAATTACCAGGTGAAACGGATAAAATTGCCAATCCCAAACTTACCGGATGAATGGAAAGATTTAAAGATAGTGCAGATTTCAGACATGCATATCGGCAGTTTTGCTAATGCATCGCCTGTACAAAAAATTGTAGATTTAGTGAATGCTGAAGAAGCGGATGTTGTTTTCTTTACCGGCGACCTTGTAAATTATTCTTCCAAAGAAGTAGAACCCTATATTGAAATCCTGAAAACCATAAAATCTAAAACAAAAGTATATTCTATTTTAGGCAATCACGATTATGGCAGTTATGTTCAATGGGATTCGGAAAAAGAAATGAATGATAATTTCCAGCATCTTTTAGATATTCAGAGAAAACAACTTGGCTGGGATTTACTGATGGATGAACATAGAATTTTAGAACGGAATGGAAAAACATTAGCCATTATCGGTGTGCAGTACATCGGACATACCATGCGAATGAAGTTTGGTAAAGTAGGCGATCTGAATAAAGCATATCCGGGTGCTGAAAATGCGGATGTACAATTATTATTATCACATGACCCTTCTCACTGGGATCATGAAGTTTCTCAAAATAAAAAATACACAGGTATTCATGCTACTTTCGCAGGACACACACATGGTTTCCAGTTCGGCATTGAAATTCCCGGTTTAAAATGGAGTCCATCTAAATACGTTTACCCGCACTGGGCTGGTTTATATAAATCAAATGAACAATACTTATACGTAAACAGAGGTGCGGGGTTTTTAGGTTATCCCGGACGTTTAGGTATTTCTCCTGAAATAACAGTGTTTAATTTAGTTAACGTATAAAAGAACCTGCTGTTAGAGTCGGTTTATAATTCGAGGGCAAGTTCCATTTTTATTTTGTTTGCAATATAGGAGGTGCAGCTATAGTTGCATCAGTCATACTCTTCGTTGTCGCATAATCACCATAATTCCCGTACAAATCAAGATATTCGTTTCTATGTACTTTCAGGTCTTTGAAAGTCATCACCGTACATTTGTTGTTTACATTATAATTGATGGTCAACAATGTATGATAAACAATACATGACAAATAAGTATTTCTTGCAATTTCTTTCCATCTCATTTTTTTGTTGTTTATAATGACCTCAACCTGCTGCCTTGTGCATTGGTTACAAGCAGGGAGTATAAGTTCATCAAAATTGCATTTCTTTTTTTTCTTATCAAATGCTAATCTTCTTAAATTCTTTTCCGGGCCTGACACGGAAAGAATTAAGGTATCACCACTTTTTGTTGAATTAAACGAATAACCGCTTTCCACATTTTCTTTATATGCAGCGGCTCTATCAAGATTGCTCAAAACTCTACTTTCAGTAGCCCAACCAACAAAAGAAGAATTTGTTTGACTGTGAGCTAAACTTGATAAAATGATAAATAAAAAAGTGTAAAATTCTTTTTTCATATTGGGTAGTTTTATTAAAGTTAAACAATTTTATGCGCTCCTTCTACAAAGATATGACAAGTATTTTTCATATCGTTTAAGAGGTTATTAAGAGCTTGTTAATAAACCTGTTATAGATTAAATTCATGCAGAGTTTATTAAAAAAAGCATTTGATTTATACATAAAAAAACCGGCTAAAGTGTAGCCGGTTAAATTGACAGTTGAGATTTAGTTTCTAAGTCGCGTCAGGGAATTTATGCTCATAGTCTCGTGTCTGTCGGGTTTTTGGTTTTAAGAACGTTGTCAAGGGTTTTTATGTTCTTAAACTCAGGGTCTGTCGGGTTTGTATGTTTCTAAACTTAGGTCTTTAAAGGTTTTTATGTTCTAATTTGTTTTTCAGGCACAGAAGTATTAATCTATCATGTGATATCAGAATAAAATTATTTAATTAAATATTCTTTTTATCTTAATGATTAATTGCATACTGTTCTGACTGGAATCCGTTTGTTTTTGATAAGTCTTCATTGATTTATTATTGGGTTAAAATAATAGAAGAGTGACTTTATGTTTCTAAACTTTGGGGTGGGTTGTATTGTTTCTTAGGTCCTTAGAGTTTATTTTCTGCCTACACCATCTTCGGTGATGATTAATTGTTTGTAGGTCATTTGTCTGATAAATTCTTTGTCAGAACCTTGATTACGTTTTACAGCAAACTCTATTTGTTGCTTAACGATGTCTTTGATGATTTTTTGTAACTTGCTCATATTGGGTGTTTTTAGTTAATTTATGTTTGTTTTTAATTTCTAATGTAAAGGTATATGCAAAATCCTTGGCTGTAAAGCTCACTTTTTTAATTATTGTGACATCCTTATTTCCACCGATGTGGAAACTTGCCCACAGTTTATATGGTTTTTTATGTTAATATTATGCTGCAATAGTAAAATAGACAGGTCATGGAAAATTTAACTGAACTCGTAAATATCATCAATAAACGTAAATTAAGCCAGATAGAGATATTCGATAAATCATTGATTAGCAGAAAGGACACCTTATTTGCAAAGTTTTATAATGGAATAGCTGATGGCGAAATAAAAACAGATGAAGAGGCTCTGATGCATATATATGGTTCGGATAAAGAAGCGACCAATTACCGGAAACTAAAATCCAGATTCAAAGAAAGGCTTTTAAACACGTTGTATTTTATAGATATAAACCATGCTGCCCAGATGGACAGTAGTAAAAAAGCTTATTTTGACTGCATGAACAGGCTTTATCTCAGCAATATTTTATTGAGATATGCAGAAAACAGAAATGCGTCCATACAATTAATTTCGGACAGCTATTCCATTGCTAAAAGAAATAATTTCTTTGATATCCTGAAAGAGTACTCTTATAAATTACTGGTGCATTACGGAATGACCGGCGATGAAAAGAAATACAATGACGAATATGTTGCGTATCAGCATTATAGTATGGAATATGAGCTGGAACAAAAAGCACAGCTTATTTACACCAAAGTAATGATGACAGTCCATTACACCAAAAAAAATCAGGAGCTTAAAGAAAAAGAAGTAAAGCAATGTACTGAAGATATCCGGAAAATCGTATCTGAATCTAAATCACTGGTAGTATACTTTATATATAGCCGGACATTGCTGTTCTATTATGAAATTTTAGGAAATAATACGAAAATAAATGATACGTGTGATGACTTTTTAAAGAATTACAAAAATTACTACTCTTCTATCCTGTCTGAAAATTACCTGAATACTATCTACATCTATAAATTAAAGTCTTTATTTGATTTGCGTGATGAAGAACAGGCATTAAATCTGATTGAAGAAATTTTACCAGCATCTAAAGGGGCAAGTTACCTAGCCGTAAAAGAATTTAAGATGAAAATTATCCTAAACAGAAAACAGATAGTTAACGCAAAAGAAATGCTGGAGAAAATCTATACAAACTCAAGTTTTAAGAATGCCAACTCCGTTTTAAAGGAACGCTGGTTTGTATATAACGCATATATTGAATTTATTGAGAACTATATGAATAATGGAAATTATAAATTCAGTTTATCAAAATTTACCAACGATATTCCGGTTGTTTCGCAGGATAAATCCGGTTTTAATTTAGCAGCACGAATCCTGTCTATCTTATTTTATATCGGCAGAAATGATTTAGATAATGCGATGCTGCATATCGATTCTTTAAAAGTATATCAATCCAGACATTTGAAAGATGAAAGCAATACACGAAGTAATTTATTCATAAAATTACTTTCAACCATGGAAAAGAAAAGTTTTAATTATAAAGAACTAAATCAATTAAAAGAATACTATACGTTAAAAGAAAACTACGCACATCAGATTATGCATGAAAGTGAAATTATTTTTTACGATGTAATCTGGGAAATGTTACTAGATATAATCAAGAAAAATGATCAGAAAGTTATAGGGATAATAAAATAAAAAACGGGTAAGCTTTGCACTCACCCGTCAGACCCTAAAGTCTAGAAACATAAAAACCCTATGACAAAATTAACAACCTAATTGAAATCTCCAAACGTTTTGTCACTTTTTTTTTCGACATTATTTATAATTTATCTTATGCAATGTTGATAAAACCATTGGACGTACAATTATATATTAAATACAAAAATCTGAATTACCTGATAATGCATTGATAATTAATACTATAAATATAAATTTAGCTAATAAGAGTTGAAGATTAAATCGTAAAAGAAGAAATCAGTGAAAAGCAAATTGATTCATCATGGTAAATAAATCATCTTTGAAATTGGTGCTTTGTTTGGGTAAATACCTGTAAATCTTGCAATCTTCTTCAACAGCAATGTTTCTAAGTTGTAGGTGCTGATTGATAAATTGCATCTCCAGTTCAGGAATCAGATCCTTAAAAGTTAAGGCAATATCCATTATAGACATATTAAAATCCACGAGGTTATAGATTCCGGATGGAACATTCAGAAAAGGGATTTGAGTGATATGATTTGCAGCTTTATCTACATCAATGAATGAACGAATCTGCTGACCGTCACCGTGAATGGAAATCTTCTTCAGGAAGTTTGCTTCAAAAGCAAAATGATTAATAACTGCATCAAAACGCATCGTTTGATTAAAACCATACACATTTCCAAGACGGATAATATAGGTGTCAAACTTGTTACTTTTCATCAGCCGTTCCACAAAACCTTCACCGCGCATTTTTGAAATACCGTAATTCGTTCTCGGGTTCAGTTTAGTACTTTCTGTAATAGGTTTTCCTTTTGCAGATGCACCATATACAGATAGACTGCTGACATGAATAAACTTTTTTACATCGCTCTCTTCTATCGCATAGGTTAACTCTGCAGTTCCCCAGTGGTTGATTTGTTCATATAAATGCGGGTCTGCGTCAGCGTATGGTGATGCAATTTTTGCAGCCAGATTAAAAACAACGTCTACGCCTTGCAATTCTTTTTTTAATTTTCGCGTATCTAATATGTCACCTTGTACAAAACGAATATTATCACCGCCAATGCATGTACACAGAAAGAAGTTATAACCACCTTTACTTAAATTATCATACACGATAATTTCTTTTATCTTAGGAATCTTTACCAGTTTTTTTACTAATTCAGTTCCTAAATATCCTGCACCTCCTGTTATTAATACTTTCATAAATCAATTGTTGAGTTATAGAATTATAGAATTATAGAATTCATTCATTCTACAATTATACAATTCTATAATTATTTTATCAGTTCTGTATGCAAACCGCATTCAGTTTTATTCAATCCAAACCAACGCGCCATGCGCTCATCTCCCATTTGCGATGCATCAATCTTGCGCGTACATGGCTCGCAGCCAATACTTGTATATCCGGCCGCATCTAAAGGATGATGTAGAATGTTATATTCTTTAATATAATTCCAAATCATTTGCTTTGTCCACTGCAGCATGGGATGATAACGCATCGCTCCCTGGGGTGTTTGTTGCTCTTCTTTCATTTTTGCACGGTTCGCATTTTGGTCGGCACGTACGCCGTTTATCCAGATATCATAGGCGTGTAAAATCGGTTCCATTGGAGCTACCTTATTTAAATGGCAGCAATAATCAGGATCAGAAGTAAACAGCAATCTGCCGTTACCATCTTTCTGCATATTTCTCGGTGTAGCCGATTTCTGGTCTATCACTTTTAATCCAAATAATTCAGCAATCTCATCTTTGTATTCTATCGTTTGGGGAAAAAGATAACCTGTATTCAAAAAATAAATCGGAATCGTTTTATCTATATGCGAAATGATATGCAGCATTGGAATAGAATGAGTTTGAAAAGAAGAACCGGCAAACATAGTTTTGCCTTCTTTTTTATACCCTTCCAGTTTTTTACGGATAATATCAATATCTGCTTCAAATGCCATAGAATAAAAATAGAATCTTAAACAGAATACTTTAGATGAAAGGGTATTAATAAATCATTAGGCTTCCAAGCCAGAATACATTTTCAAATTATACTTTTCGTTAACAGACTGAGCCTATTGAAGCAATATTTGCATTTGTAGTAGTTTCTGAATATCTAAGATTAACAGCCTTACTCGGTGTTGTAACCATTGCGAACAATGCAATAATATCTTTTTTATCAAGCACTAATTTACTTCTTTATTTGATTTCAATATATAAAGGACGTTATTCGTATTTTATTATATATTTGGAACTCAAGCAACACAAAAAATGTTTATATTTATTCAAACTTTAAAATCAAACTTATGAAAAAGAAATTTGTTTATCTATTATTAATAACGGCAAGTACGTTTTTATTACCAAGTTGCTCCTACAATAGCTTAGTTTCTTATGATGAAGCTGCTAAAAAATCATGGGCAGATGTTGAAGCTGCCTATCAAAGAAGAACAGATTTAGTAGGCAACTTAGTGGAAACTGTAAAAGGTGAAGCTAAATTTGAAAAAGAAACATTAACGGCCGTTATTGAAGCCCGTTCCAAAGCAAGTTCAATCCAGTTAAGTGCAGACGATTTAACACCGGAAAATATTGCTAAATTCCAGGCGGCACAGGCACAGTTAAGCGGTGCACTAACACGTTTATTAGCTGTAGCAGAAGCTTATCCTAATTTAAAAACAAATGCACAATTCGGTGAATTGATGAATGAGCTGGAACGAACTGAAAACCGTATTAATATTGCGAGAAGAGATTATAACCAAACAGTACAGGATTACAACACAAAGGTTCGTTCATTTCCGTCAAACATAACAGCAGGTTTGTTTAAGTTCAAACAACGTGAACCGTTCAAAGCTGATCCGGGTTCTGAGAAAGCACCAAAAGTACAATTCTAAGTATGGCTTCCGCAAAAGATTTTTTCAAAGATGCAGAAAAAGATGCTATCGTAACATCTATCCGCAATGCTGAAATGCATACCAGCGGAGAAATCCGTGTACATATCGATGACCGTTGTGATCAGAACCCTTTCGACAGAGCTGTAAGCCTTTTCCAGCATTTAAAAATGGATAAAAAACCATTCAGAAATGCAGTGCTGATTTACATTGCTGTAAAAGATAAAAAATTTTCTGTCATCGGCGATGAATCATTACATCATAAAGTCGGAAACGATTACTGGAAAACAATTTCACATCAGCTGCATGAAGATTTTAAAGCCGGCAATTACGGAAACGGAATTATAAAAGCTGTAGAAACAATTGGTACAACATTATCAAAATATTTTCCTGCAATAGATGAATTAGACAGAAACGAATTATCGGATGACATCTCCTTTGAATAAAATACTATTTACCATTTTTCTGTTGCTGCATTTTTTTGCAAATGCGCAGGTATTGGATAAAGACGGTATTCCTGAAAAACCAAGTCCACCGAGATTAATAAACGACTTTGCAGAAATTGTGAGTGAAACTAACAGGCAAAACTTAGAAGATAAATTAATTGCTTTCAACGATTCCACTTCTACACAAATCTGTATCGTTACCGTAAAAAATGTCGGTGATTACAGCATAGAAGATTATGCTGTTCGTTTAGGAAGAAAATGGGGTGTTGGTCAAAAAGATAAAAATAACGGAATACTGATTACTGTATCCAAAGAAGACAGGAAAGTAGATATTGAAATTGGTTATGGATTAGAAAGTTATGTAACAGATTATGATACTAAGCATATTATTGATGAACTGATTGTTCCTGCTTTCAAACAAAGTAATTATTATGAAGGATTAGATGATGCCAGCAACAGATTAATTGCACAACTGCAAGGTACCTATAAAACTGATAGTTATGGAAGTAATTCTAACAGCAGTGGTAACTCAGGCAATAATCTTCCGGTTGGTTTGTTCATAATTCTCGGCATATTCGTATTAATCATAATCATATCTGCTTTCAGTAAACCCGGAAGTGGTGGTGGTTCGGGCGGTAGTGGCTGGACTTGGGGCAGTGGCGGTGGCAGCAGCTGGTCCTCCGGCGGTGGAAATTCCGGTGGTTTTAGCGGTTTTGGCGGCGGAAGTTTTGGCGGCGGCGGAAGTTCAGGCAGTTGGTAATAACCTCACCCGATTTCGTATTACGAAATCACCCTCTCCAAATAGAGAGGGTAGTTGGTGAAAGTATTGCCACTTGTATTAAAAAGAACAGTTTTTTATACTTTAATTTTTACGTTGAAAAAAAATCTCTCCATATATCTTTTTCTTCTGATTGCATTTATACACAATATTGCATTCGGGTATGATATTGACAGTAAAGGCATTGTTCAGCCAATGTCTCCACCACAACTGGTGAATGATTTTGCAAACTTTTTAAATCCTGCTGATAAACAACAACTGGAAGATAAATTATTAGCATACAGCGATTCAACATCCACCCAGATTTATATTGTTTCGGTTAATTCTTTAGGTGATTATGCTGTAGAAGATTATGCATTGCAGATAGGAAGAAACTGGGGTATCGGACAGAAAGATAAAAATAATGGCATCCTGATTTTACTTTCAAGAAGCGACAGGAAAATAGATATTGAAATCGGTTATGGACTGGAAAGTTATGTAACGGATTATGAAAGCAAACATATCATTGATGATATCCTAACACCTGCTTTCAAACAAAATAGATATTTTGAAGGATTAGATGCTGCGACTGACAAGCTGATTAGTTTGTTACAAAGCACACCTTATACAACAGAAGCTACACAGGAAAATCCTACAGAGCAAACTAAAACACCTGTTTGGATAATCGTGCTTGTTGTTCTGATTATTATTATTTTTATGATAAAATTCCCGATAGCAACCAGAATTGCATTCACGATACTCAGCAGCGGCGGCAGTAGCAGTGGCAGTAGCAGCGGTGGTTTTGGCGGCGGCGGCGGTGGAAGCTTCGGAGGCGGCGGCAGTTCGGGAAGTTGGTAAGGTTTTTGATAATACTGATATGTAAAAAAACTTAAAAAAAATAATAGTTTCATTTGATTAAATACTTTTGTAAAAAACACGACACATGCAAAAATTATTATTTATTCTTATTGTTATATTAGTTTTCACAGGCTGCAAAGAAGAAAAGAAAGATATCGAATTTAAAAAGATGGCGAATATCGATTTAGGAAATCTGTCAAAAGAAAATACTACTCTGCACGCTACAGCAGTATTTATGAACCTGAGCGACCAGGAATATAATTTAAAAGACATGGTATTGGATTTTACCATTGATGGAAAAGATGTTGGAACCGTAGTAACAAAAATGACTAAAAAAATTCAGCCAAATTCAGAATTTTCTGTCCCTATTCAATATACATACGAAACAAAATCTATAGTCGAAGCTGGCCACGATCCGTCAAACACTTATGCTGTTGAATTATTAGGCGACCTGACTCTTAAGAATACAAAAGAAGAAGAAATTGGAACAGCTGTAAAATATGCAAGCACCTATGAATATCTTACTAAAAAAGAAATACGCATAAATAAACGTGAAGAAAGAAAAGAACGCAGGAGAGAAAAAAAAGCAGCAAATACTAATTGACAATGAAACGTTCTACTCTTCTATTTTACACGCTTTTATTGTTTTTTCTTACTGTTAAAGCAGATGATAAAGATCCATATCTTGTTAAGACAAAAGACTTTCATGTTGATGACTTTTCTCTAAAAAAAATTGGTCTTGGAATCACTGCTGTGATTTATAATCCTTATAGTGTAAAAGTAAAAGTGGATGAAATCCTTATCGATGTTTTTATCGGTGATAAAAAATTAGGAACTATAACAGAAGCTGCCGATGTAGTAAAAATAAGAAAAGAATCTGCTTTTGATTTACCATTAAAAATAGATGTTAAAACAGGACCAACTGTTACCAAGTTTTTTACAGAAAGTTCTAAGATGGTATTGATGGGACAAAAAATAAAAGTTGATTATAATGGCTATGTAAAAGTTAAAGCATTAGGCTTTATTCCTATTAAAGTAAAAATTGACCAAAGCGCTTATTTTACATTGAAAGATATCCTTCATACTGGTCCTGAAAAACCAACGAAAATAGACACAAAAGATCCCCAACCTACCAAGCCATGATGTATTAATATACGATTAACAATTAGTAATTATCGATTAACACTTACCCGCTGATTATTGTATAATTTTGCGCCGTCAAATTATTCATTGTTAATATACATTATATGTCTGCACTGAAAGCTATCATCTTATGTCGTTGTCCTAAATGTCATGAAGGAAAAATATTTATCGACCAAAATCCATATCATTTTAGAAATATCAGCAAAATGGAAAAAAGGTGCCCCATTTGTAATTTTGATTTAGAAAATGAAACCGGTTTTCATTTCTTATCTATGTATATGAGTTACATCGTAAGTATGGGATTTTCATTTGTTTTTTTAATTCCATCTGCTATCATTTTAGGGTTAGACTGGATTCCAAAATTACTGGTTACAAATGCAATAATTTTAATAGCATTATGGCCTTGGATTTTCCGTTGGTCAAGAATGATAAGTTTATGGGCAACCGTAAAATGGAAATTTGAGTAATGAATTTTAGTAAAGTTGTTTTGACCAACCAATTCCATATATATACTGTGGCATTTAAAAATAAAGCAAAGAAAATAAAATTGTAACTTAGCAAGGATGAATACGCCATCCAATAAATCTTCTTTCTTCAGAAATTTTTCAGCGCTCTTCACAGGATTAGTTGTTGTACAAATCATCAATTTCTTATTTTCATTACAATTACCAAAATACTTTTCACCCGCTAATTTTGCAGAGTTTGGAATTTTTACTTCACTTGTTTTTATTTTTATTGAAGTCATAAATGCCAAATTAGATATTGCAGTAATGCTTGGCAAAGATGACGATGAAGCAAAAAAAATACTAAACGCGGCTTTTACAATTGCGGTTGCAGCATCTTCCTTGCTTTTATTATTTGAACTCTTGTTTGCATTCTTTGCACCAAAAATTTATTATCTATTACCTTTTACAGTTTTACTATATGGAGTTCATCAGCCAATTTTAGTATACCTGAACAAACAAGAAAAATATTCTTCTATCAATCTGTTTCGTATAATACAAGTTCTTACCACTTGTGTTGTAACACTGGTATTAGCAATTCAAAAAACAGAACATGCTCTTATCTATGGTTTTACAGCAGGCTTATTGGCTGCAACAGTATTTGTCTTAAAATTTATCCATCCGAAAATAGATATAGAAGCAACAAAAGAAATCTCCTTAAAATTCGATCAGTTTCCAAAATATGGTACCTGGTCATCTTTATTAAATAATATTTCACGCAACAGTGTACCTATTTTATTATCTAATTTTTTCTCCACGCAGCTGGTCGGATTTTATTCTTATTCAACAAGATTATTAAACGCACCAACCGGCATGTACACTTCGGCATTAGGGCAAGTATATTTTAAGAAAGCCAGTGAAGAAGATAATAAAACACTAAGAAAATCTACACGACAAGTCATAAAGTATACATTCTTTATTGCGTTCTTGCCATCGCTCTTTATCTTATTTTTTGGAAAAGAATTATTCTTTTCCTTGTTCAGCGGTGAATGGATGGAAGCCGGAAAAATTTCTCAATACATTATTATATGGTATTTTTTAGGCGTCATCGCCTCGCCTGTTTCATGTTTATTAGATGCAAAAAATAAATTAAAATTTGAATTCGCATACAATCTTGTCTTATTTTTAAGCAGGATTGCAGCGATTACAATTGGAGGTTTCTTAAACGATTTTTATTTATCAATCCTATTATTTTCAATCGTTGGAATCGTAATGAATATTTATTTACTCTACTATATCAATAATCATATTCTGCACAATGATTAAAATACAGCTAACACATGATTTAGTGAATAAATGGTATTCAGCAACTAACATTTCTGTTATTGGAAAAGCTTTTATAGGCGATGAATTATTGACTGAAAAAACTTTAGTTGATTATTTTAAAAAGAGTGGCACTGAAAATTCTTTTACAGATACGTTAAAAAAAGCGAGCGGACATTTTTCTGTAATTATTGAATCAAAAACACATATTTTTATAGCGGTCGATAACATCAGAACATTTCCATTATTTATTAATCAAAAAGAAAACGACATTTTAATTATAGACAATATTGGTATATTCAGCAATTGGAACGAAAAAGAAATTGAGAATTTTAAAAAAACATATTGCACACTTGACAACAATACACTTTTAGCAGACTGGAGACAATTACAAGCTGGCGAATATGCCATTATTGACAAACAGAAATTTTCTGTTGATATAAAAAATTATTACACGCATTCAAAGAAAAGTAATAATGAGAATGATTTAAATATCACACTCAATACTCTTGAAAAAAAATTAGTTGAAAAAGCAATACACTATGCAAATGGCAAAACTATTCTGATTCCGCTTTCAGGCGGTTATGATTCAAGATATCTACTTTCTCTGTTAAAAGATAACAATTATCAGAATATTGAATGCTTCACATATGGACGAAAAGACAGTTACGAAGTATTGATTGCGAAAAATGTATGTGAAAAACTTAATGTCAAATGGCATTTTATAGAATACACAGATGATTTGCTGCAAACTTTCTTCTCAGAAAAATGGAAAGCATATTCTGATTTAAATCATCACTTTTCATCCTTACCTCATGAACAGGATTTTTTTGCTCTGAATTATTTACAATCCAACAATTTATTGCCGGAGAATGCCATTATAATGAATGGCTTCTGTCAGGATATTCATGCAGGAAGTTTTATTGAACCCATAAAGAATTTTGACCTCCAAAAGTTTATCTTTCATAAATATCAACTGAAACTAAATTTAGGTAATTATGAAAATAGCTGGAATGGTTATCAGGAATGGCTGATAAAAAATCGTTTATCTAAATTTATTATTAATTCTGTTCGTGTGTATGAATATTTTGGACTGGATTTTTATCTGCCATTTTGGAATACTGACTGGATAAATTTCTGGTTTACACTTAAAACAGAAGAACGATTGAATCAGAAATTTTATAACGATTACTTGTTTAATGGTATTTTTAAAAAATATAAAATAGATTTTAAAAAACCTTCTCACAACAGCACCGGAAAATTTTATACTTTAAAGAAAATAAGTAAAGCAATTTTACCTGAGAGCTTTACAAAATTACTCCAATTCCAAAACAGTACGGACAGTTCAAAAGATGTAAATAACACTTTATTCCTGTACGAACAAATTTATAACAGACTAAAAGAAAAACCTGCCGCAAAAGATTTTAGAATAAATAACATTCATGCACTATATTTATTACAGAATTTGAAAGAAAAACATCAACTTTAAAAAATATTAGCTATGAAACATCCATCCAAAATATTGAACATAAAAATATGTTATATTGGATATTCTATTTGCTCCATTAAAAACAAAAAAATAATCAAATGAAAAAAATCATGTTAATTGCCGTTCCGATACTTATGGTATGTGCTACTTTATCAAATTGCAACAGAAAAGCGAATGCGAGTACAACGGATGATTTATCTGACAAAACTGCCAAACTGATGACAACAACAAAAAATGGAATTACACTGACAGAATTATATTCACCGGAAACGTTTTCTGATGCTACCATACTTCAGTCCACAAATTCAGGCATTGTAGATTTAGACAGTAATAAATTCATGCTAAATTTCACAACGACAAATTATGAATTAGGCAAACAAACAGCAATGTCTGATATTAAAACGTGTGCTAATTCTGCAAAAGGGCAGCATATCCATTGCATCGTTGACAATGCACCATATGTTGCAGCTTATACAAACAATGCAAAATTAGATGCAATAAAAGACGGGCAACATACAGTCTTATCTTTTTTATCACGTTCCTATCATGAAAGTATAAAAAATAAAAATGCATATGCATTAACTTCTGTCATTACAGGAAAATCACGTTATTATTCCAGATTTGCTGCACCCGATTTAATAAGTCCGATGTTATTTTACAGCCGTCCCAAAGGTGAATACACAGGAGGTGAAACTGATGCTGTATTATTAGATTTCTATATTGTAAACTGTGATTTATCTAAAGAAGGCTACAAAGTAAAAGCTGAAATTAATGGAACAATGTTTATTTTATACAAGTGGTGCGGTTATTTTATGGAAGGTTTACCAATGGGAGAAAATACAGTGACGCTTACTTTATTAGATAGCAAAGGAAAACAAGTAGAAAGTCCGTATAGTTCTTCTGAAAGAAAATTTATGTTGAAGAAATAAAATACAATCTTACTCAAAGAATTTCAGTGCCAATTCATAACTCTTCAAACCGAAACCGACAATCACACCTTTGGCAACAGGTGAAATAAAAGAATGATGCCTGAATTCTTCCCGCGAAAAAGTATTGCTGATATGAACTTCTACTACCGATGTTTTAATAGCACGGATAGCATCCGCGATTGCAATAGAAGTATGTGTATAACCGGCTCCGTTAAAGATAATGCCGTCGTATGAAAAGCCAACTTCATGCAATTTGGAAATCAACTCTCCTTCAACATTACTCTGAAAATAAGAGATTTCCAGATTAGCATATTTCGGATGCATTTCTGTCAGAAAATTTTCAAATGTTTCCGAACCATAAACACTTGGCTCGCGCTTACCTAATAAATTTAAATTTGGTCCGTTGATGATGATGATTTTTTTCACAAATAGATTTTTAGATACGAGATTTGAGATACAAGATATAAAATAAATCATAAAAAATTACGTCTTATATCTTATATCTTAGCTACTATTTTATGGCCAATTGGAAACTTTATACAAAAAATTTTGAAGCCTATTTAAAAATAGAGAAATCACTGTCACAAAACTCTGTGGATGCTTATTTACATGATGTTCAGCTTCTACAACAGTATTTAGATATTGAAAAAAAAGATGCTGCTCCCGACGATTTAAAATTGAACGATTTTGAGCATTTCATCGCACATCTGCATGATTTAGGCTTGAGCGACAGAAGTCAGGCTCGTATCCTTTCGGGATTGAAAGCATTTTATAAATACCTCATCATCGATGATTATATCAAAGAAGATCCTACAACCTTATTAGAAGGACCGAAACTCGGCAAAAAATTACCTGACACCTTATCCTTTGAAGAAATAGAAAAATTAATCGGGGCGCTGGATTTGAGTAAACCTGAAAATGTACGTAATAAAGCTATGCTGGAAACTTTGTACAGCAGCGGATTACGTGTATCGGAATTAATCAACCTGCAGATTTCACACGTGTATAAAGATGTAGAATTTATACGTGTGATCGGAAAAGGAAATAAAGAACGTTTGGTTCCGATTGGCAGTGAAGCCATAAAACATATTGAAACTTACCGGGAGCATATCCGAAATAAATTACCTCAATATCCAAAATATTCTGATGTTTTATTTTTGAACAAATTTGGAAAACCTATTAGCAGGATAATGGTTTTTTTAGTAATAAAAAGTTTAGCAGAAAAAATCTCTTTAAACAAAAGTATTTCTCCCCACACCTTCCGTCATTCGTTTGCAACACACTTAATTGAGGGTGGCGCAGACTTACGTGCGGTGCAGCAAATGCTTGGTCATTCATCTATCACTACAACAGAAATCTACACACACTTAGATCAACAGTATCTGAAAGAATCATTATCCTTGCATCATCCGAGATTTAGAAAATAATCACTCTTCTAAAAACTTTAAAACATCTTGCGCTGAAGATTCCGGCTTCTCCAGCATCGGAACATGTCCGCAGTTATCATAAATAATTTCCTGGCTGTTTTTTATATCTGCATGAAACCGATCTGCATATTTTGGTGAAACTACTTTGTCTTGTTTTCCCCAGATAATTAATGTCGGACAAGCAACTTGTTTAATTAAATTCTGATTCAAATATTTTGTTGAAGATGCCATTGATAAAATCTGCGTTAGGTTACTTTTCCTGTTCCAGAAATCATTAACCCGTTGTGTCCTGTCCTCTGTCAATAATGATTTATTATAAAAAACACGACTCATACCTCGTTTAGTAAGAAACTCAGGCATGCCTTTTTGCAATAGCAATTGTACAATCTTATATTTAAAAATCTTTGCATTGGCTGATTTTATAACTTCTGCCATGTCGTATCCAGCACTATTAAATAAAACCAGTTTCTTTACAACTCTTGGGTGATTTACTGCAAGATTCCATGACATTAAACCACCTAAAGAATTTCCCATCACATAACAAGAATCCAAATGTAAAGTGTCTAAAAGGAAACTAAAGTATTGATCATATACTTTTATATAATCAGGGTCTAGATCCTTTTGTTTTGGAAAATCAGACAAACCAAAACCCGGTAAGTCCACGCGAATCACACGATATTTACCTTGTATTAATGAATCCAGTAAAATAAAATCCCGGTTACTACCTCCAAAGCCATGAATCATCAAAACAGGAAAACCGCTTCCACTTTCTGTATAATGAATTTCTGTTCCGTTCCAACTTATAAAATGAGAGTTTGGTAAACTATATTTTTCTTTCATGTATTCTTTAGACAAAGACATGTCTTTTCTTCCATATGCAACATACAGAAACAATGCAACGATTATAATAAAGATGGAAAATAAAATCTTCTTGTACATGGTAATAAATTTTAATCACCTAATATAAGAAAAACTAAAATCAGTAAATATTAAGTTTATGGTCTTGCTGCACTTCCGTGAGAATAATTGTAAATCTGATATCCAATTAATTTAATACCTGATTTACCTGTATAGGCGGCAGCATTATTTGCATTATTAATGAAATCATATGCTTCTACAAAATTATGTGTCGTAAAATAGAGTCCTGAAAATGCAGGATTTTCTGCACTGAAAATAATGATGACATTTAAGACTTTACCTTGTGCCTGTGCAGCCTGTCCTAATACGTTTAAACGTGATTGCAGATAACTGAATGAAAGCGCAGACTGATAATCGTGTATTAATAATCTGTCAACTATTTGCACAATGCTGTCTGCAATCTGACTTTCGCGGATGGCGTTATAAGGTGCGCCTGATGAATCCCTGAGCCAGCCTATATATTCTTCTGTTTTAACCACAGGTGTTTGTGTCGCACCCCAAGTTTTCATTTGTTGCAGCTGGGTAAAAGAATATGTAAATGTATTTTCTCCATTCCAGAATTCGCGCTCCAGATTTGCCCAATTAAATCTCTCTGAAGTATTTACTCTTGAATTATTGTATGCGTTTACATAAACAGAAAAATCTACAGCTTTGCCACGCGTTGCATTTACTTCTGTAATTCCATAAGATGATTTTGCACGTAAAATAAAAGAAGCCAGATCACTGTATTTTGATGAATATGGTATAATTTCTCCCAGACCATATAATGTTAATGCATTAAAATTATTCTTTTTTGCCCAGCGTAATAATGTATTCTCTTTTGATGTGTCTTTAAAAATAGTATCAAATTTATTAACATATAAGCCACGATATGCAGGATACCATGTTACAGGAGTGGTTCCTGTAGGTATACACGCATACGCTAAAACAGAAAATATAAAAATTAAAAGATAGTTCTGGTATTTCATATAATCATTTTCAGCTGTAAGTTAGTCAATAATTACAAGAAAGACAATAAGACCCGCTTCTACAATAAAGTCTTATCATTTGAAAAATGTTTATTATTCCGTGACGGGATTTGTATTTATTTCCTAAAACCGACGATGCTTTCCGCCGCATCTGTTTTACATTTTCTGATTAAATTTTTCTTTTTCTTCCGGTGTCATATTTGCAAAACGCTCCTGCATTCTTTGCTGCCATCGATATCTGCCGCCACCACGTCCAAAACCAAATAATATTTTAGAAAGGATAATCAATCCTATCGCTTATAAAAAAGTTATTGCAGGCAGTTTAAATAAGAATGGCATCAGCCAGTTCCATAAATACATAGTACCGAATCCAATTACGTTAACAAAAAACGAAATCATTACCATTTACACATTCAAAATTGCCGTTTACTAATTATTCTGAAAGCTATTGAACAATGTGATACATATTTACACCATCAAATTAAAACAGCTAAAACAAAAAACTATGAAAAATTTTAACGCAAATTGCACAAAGTTCAGTACGATGATGAACAGTGCAGCAGGCAAAGCTCCGGCTACAGAAAAAAAATCAGGAGTAATGTTATTTATTAGAAAAAAAACTGTACTTGCACTTTTGGGGATAGGAATGCTCCTAATAGGAACCTCATCTTGTAGCCGCAACATGAGTTCAGGTTGTGGTGCATGGCCCGCAATAAAACAAAACAAAAATCAATACCGCAGCGATACTTGGCCGTTGAAAATAAAAAGCGATGTACAATATGCGAACTATAACGGCTATAATTAATTATACTAAAAAGACAACTCCAGCTATCTCATATTCCCCCAGGTTTATCTATTTGCTGAGTTGCTTTGAACTGCTTCGATAGTAATCGGGCAGTTTTTTTTATAAAACAGCGGTGATTATTTCTAAAAAACTGAGAGGATTATCAGCATGTACCCAGTGACCTGCATCTTTGACTTCTATGATTTCATTAGATGGAAAATATTTATCGCACTCTTCAAAATTATCCTGATTGATATAATTCGAGTGCTCTCCTTTTATGAAATATGTTTTTTTAGTGAAAGACGTATTTAGTTTTGGAAAATCCATCATCACTCTGTAATTCAAAATCAATGCTTCAAAATTACATTTCCATTCAAATTGTTCTTTTTCATTTCTGGAAAGATTTTTCATGATAAATTGTCTAGTTCCAAAATCATGAATTCTTGGTTGCAGGAATTTATCAATATCTTCTCTTTTTTCTGTTGATTTTAATGGTGCTTCTGCCATCGCAAATAAAATAGTTTCATGACCTCCGTCATAAAAAGCCGGTGCAATATCCACCACAATTAATTTATCAATCAAATCAGGTTTTTCTAAAGCCAACAACATGGCAACTTTTCCTCCCATGGAATGACCAATGATTGTTGTATGCTTAATATTTTGTTGTGTGCAGAATTCCTGAATATCCTTCGACATGATTTCATAATTCATTTCATCTGTATGGGGCGAGCGACCGTGATTTCGCTGGTCTACAATGTATACCTGATGATTTTGTGAAAGTTGTTTTGCAATAGTTTGCCAGTTATCCAACGAACCTAACAATCCATGTAAGATGATAATATCAGAACCTGATTCGCCGAGTTTCTTATAATTAAGCTGCAATGTAATTGTTGATTTTTATAAGTTATCCTTCTTATCAACTCCAAAATTTTCATACATATTATTTCTAAGATAATCAACATCTAAACGCACAAAAGCCTGCAAGCATTTTACAGCGAAATCTATATTCTGGTCATCCATGATAATACTATTATCTTTAACAATTTGCTTTGTGCCAAATAATCCGAAAAATATTTTCTTTGTTACATATTCCGATTTCCATAAATTCAAGCTAAATCTCAACGGCTGATTTTCTTTCGGCAGTTTACTTTCATCATCGATAAATAATTCTAAATCAAAAGATTGTTCCAGTTGTGCATCATCCAAATAAGATACGCTGAAATAATAATCATAAATAGCATCTTCTGTTTTCAAGCAATCCTGAAAAGATTCTTTCCATGGTAATGAATTAAAAAAGTCAACAACCTCTCCTGATAAAATATTATTTCGCTCTTTATTACCTTTAGTGTCGGCATATATAACGTCAAATCTTGTCATAAGAATATTATTTATGGAAGGTTACACCATTTTACTTCTCTTCACTAAATAGGATAACAAAACAGGTTGAAAGCCTTCATTGATATCTGCTTCGACCAAATCTATTTTATATTGCGCGCATTTAAGTTTGAGATTCGCTTTTCGTTCCTGCATTTTCTGCACATAAAAATCTTTCACCTGATTTGGCTGTAGTTTCAATTCTTCACCGGTTTCCAGATCCACAAATTTATAAGGTCTGTTCTCAAATTTAAAATCTAACTCTTTCGACTTATCCATCACTTGAAATAAAACTACTTCATGTTTACTATGTTTTAAATGCTGAAGCGCCAAAAAAATATCATTTTCATCTATGCTGTCGAGCATATCACTGAATAAAATCACCAATGAACGCTTATGAATGGAATCCGCAATCTGATGCAGAGATTTTGCTGCATTGGTAGATTTTTGCAGTGCTGTGTTCGTCAGTAATTTATACAGCTCATTCATTAGTAACTGATTATGCAACGCATTTGTTTTAGCAGATGTTTGGGTCTTTACTTCACTATCAAAAATCGTTAAGCCCACTGCATCACGTTGCTTTTTTAATAAATGCATCAATGCTGCTGCAGACACACACGAAAATTCTATTTTATTGAGCTTTCCGTTTTCTCTTTCCTGCGGAAAATACATAGACGAAGAAGCATCAATTACAATCTGGCAACGCAGATTCGTTTCTTCCTCAAATTTCTTTGTATATAATTTTTCTGTTCGCGCAAAAACTTTCCAGTCTATATCTTTAATAGAATCTCCTACATTATGCAAACGATGCTCGGCAAACTCCACAGAAAAACCATGATACGGACTTTTATGCAAACCAATAATAAAACCTTCAACTACCTGACGCGCCAGAATATCGAGCTTATCAAATTGCAGGAAGTCTTGTTGTTGGATGGTTTGCATAGATTTAAGTAAAAGTAGCAGATAAATATAAAAAGAAAAAAGTTATAAGCAATTCTACTTATAACTTTTTTGGTATGACTTTTAACCTTATTTACGCTATAACAGCATCTAATTTTTTCTTCAGGTCTGCTTTAGAAGCTACACCAACTAATTTATCTACTAATTGACCATCCTTGAAGAACAACAGCGTCGGAATACTCATGATTCCGTATTGCGCCGCAATTTCGCGATTCTCATCAACGTTCAATTTACCGATGGTTGCTTTGCCGTCATATTCTTTTGACAAATCTTCTACTACCGGACCGATTAAGCGGCACGGACCGCACCATTCTGCCCAAAAATCTACTAATGCTGCGCCTTTGTTGTCTAAAACTTTTTCTTTAAAGTTATCGTTTGTGAATTCTACTGCCATGATATTTGTATTTAATTGGTATAACAAAATTTGTGTGTAAGAGTTTCAAAATTACGGAAAACAAGAGAGATTTATTGATAAGAATTCCTGATTTACCAATAAGTAAATTCTATCTGATAATTAATTCCTGAATTAAATTTTCTTCTAAGCGTTCGTTTAGATTAGCAATTATTTTTGTTCTTGCCATAAAAAGTTCCTGTTTCAATGCAGAAGATTCCAGATAAACAAACAGCTTTCCGTGTTTATAAAAAATACGTGTTGTGTGATTGGTAATATATGTACCCATCAGCTCATGCCAGTATTTACGGACCTTCATTTCATCCATCTTTCCGCCGATACGCATATCTTTAATCATATCGTCCAGCACATCTTTCAATGATACAAATTTACTTTTCCGGTATTGTCCGCTTCTATATTGAGCCAAGATTTATTATTTTATAATTAGCAATCCGGTTTTCAGTAATTAATGTATTGATTGTTACTTCATCTGTATCGGTAATAAAAACCTGACCAAAAGTATCGCTGTTAATCAACCTGAAAATCTTTTCAATTCTACTGACATCTAATTTATCAAAAATATCGTCAAGCAGCAATAAAGGTTTGATTTGTTTTTCCATTTTCAGTAATTCATACTGCGCCAGTTTCAGGGAAAGTAAAAATGTTTTCTGCTGCCCCTGTGAACCGATTTTCTTTATGGGAAAATTATTCAGTTCAAAAACCAAGTCATCCGTATGGATGCCTTTTGAGGTTCGCTGTGCATGTCTGTCCTGTTCCTGCGATTCACCTATAAGCTGTTCAAAATCTTTATTTAATAAATCCGAATTATAGGTAATGCTTATTTCCTCCTGACCGTCAAAAATTTGCTTATATATGGTTTTAAATACTGGAATAAACGTTGATAGAAATGATTTCCTGTATTCGAAGATGAGTTTTCCAGATTCCACCAATTTTACATTATAAACTTCCAGTAAATCTTTATTGAAATTCCTGTTATCATAAAATGATTTCAACAACGCATTTCGCTGAACCAATATTTTGGTGTAAACGATAAGATTAGCCAGGTATTCTGATGAAAACTGACATAACGTAACATCCAGAAATTTACGTCTGATTTCACTTGAGCCTAGAATAAGTTGGTTGTCATCCGGTGTAATAATGACACATGGGAATCTCCCTACAAATTCTGATTGTTTTTCTATTTTAGCCTTATTGACAAAAATCTCTTTCTTTTCCTGCTTTAGATATTTTATCTCAAGCAATTGGTTATCAGAATTTAAAATAAAATGAGTTTCTATTCTGAAAAAATTGTCCAGAAAATTTGGAACCATCAAATCAGACGATGAAAGGTAACTTTTGGTTAAGCACGAATAATAAATGGCGTCCAAAAGATTTGTCTTACCTATTCCGTTATTTCCAACTACAAAATTCAGTTTTTCAGAGAAATCAATAGCTTTAAACGTATAGTTTTTATAGTTGGTAAGCTTAATCTTCTGAATATGGAACGGATTTCCGGACATTGGGCAAAGATACGGTCAAAACGGTGTAATACTAAAATGTACCCCATAAGTGGATAAAAAATTTTATAAATCCACTAAAAATCGTACCTTTGCGCTCTATTTTAAACACAATTTATGGCAAAGAATAAAACAAAGAATACCGAAGCGGATATTTTAGAAGAAGGAAGCGCAAAATTATCTAACGCATTCAGTAATGCGGAATACTTTTTTGAACAATATAAAAATCTCATTTTAGGTGTTTTAGTAGTCTTAATAGTTGGCATTGGCGGCTGGTGGGGATACAACAATTTTGTAAAAGGACCAAAAGAAGCAAAAGCAAAAGATGCTATCGTCTTTGCACAAAAATATTTTGAAATAGATTCTATGTCATTAGCGTTAAAAGGTGATGGCATGCATTTAGGATTTGAAGCTATCGCAAAACAATACAGCGGAACAGCCGCAGGAAACAGAGCACTTTTTGGCGCAGGTATTGCAAGTCTTAAATTAGGAAAATTTGCAGATGCAATTAAATATCTGGAAGACTGCAAACCAGAAGAAGGGCTATTGAATGCAAGAAAATTTGGTGGTATAGGTGATGCTTATGCAGAACAAAACCAAATGGACAAAGCAATTGAAAATTATAAAAAAGCAGTTGACGCAAGTGATAATGAAACAACCGCTCCTGTTTATTTATACAGACAAGCTTTAGTTTTAGAGCAAAAAGGCAACAAAACAGAAGCATTAGATGCATATAAAAAATTAGTTTCAAATTATCCCGGCACAGATGGCGGAATAGCATCACAATTAAACGCATTGTCACAAATCAAAGTAGCAAAATTAGAAGCACAATCGTTTTAGGATTTCAGAATTGAGAATTAAGATTTATTAAATCTGAAATCATAAATCTATAATCATAAATATACATGGCCTCTGCATTACAAAATCTTTCTGCGTATGATACTGAAAAAGTACCAAGCGGTAGTGGAAAAGCATTTGGCATTACAGTAGCAGAATGGAATAAAGACATCACTTTTGAATTATTAAAAGGTTGTATTGAAACGCTTACAAAACATGGTGTTGCAGACAGTGATATCCATGTAAGTTTTGTACCCGGAACTTTTGAACTACCCTTTGCCGCAAAGAAATTAGCGCAAACTCATCACCTGTCTTCTGTTATTTGTTTAGGTTGTGTAATAAAAGGTGAAACGGATCACGATATATATATTAATACATCAGTGGCGAATGCGTTGCAGAACTTAAATATCCAGTTTGATATTCCCTTTATATTTGGCGTGCTCACGCCAAACAATGAACGACAGGCACTTGACCGTGCCGGTGGGATTCATGGCAACAAAGGCGTAGAAGCTGCAATAACTGCTCTTAAAATGAGTTCTATTTAGTTTAACTCAATCCAATTTGTTTTAACCACATAGGGACATATTTTTTCTTTGCTTATGCAAGAATTCAATTCCTATCCATTTCTTTTTTTCATTATAATCTATTGTATCTATGTGGTTAAAGATAAAATATAACACGATTTTCATACATTAGCAAAAATATGTTAAGCTATGAGTCAGATTAAAGACACTCTATTCATTATTACCGGTGCCGGCTCAGGCATTGGACAGGCATTAACTATAAAAGCCATTGAAGAAGGTGCTAAAGTAATAGCAAGTGACATTAATGAAAAAGGACTAGATGAAACTATTGCTCAAAGTAACGGTAAGGCAGAAAAATACTTATTAGATGTAGCAGATGCTGCACAAATAGAACAGTTTGCTAAAACCATACTTCAGAAATATCCCAACGAAACCATTATTTTGGTGAATAACGCAGGAGTTGGTCTCGCTTCAGGAAATTTTTCAGAAACACCGCTGGAAGACTTTGAATGGCTGATGAATATAAATATATATGGTGTAGTCCGTATGACAAAAGCATTTCTGCCGCATTTAATTCACCAAAATAAAGGACACATTGTAAATGTTTCCAGTGTGTATGGTTTAGCAGGAATGCCTACCAATTCTGCTTATTCCACCGCAAAGTTTGGTGTGAAAGGATTCACGGATGTGCTAAAAGCAGAATTATTGGGAACTAATATAAAAGTTTCTTCTGTGCATCCCGGTGGAATAAAAACTAACATCGCACGGAATTCAAGAATCTCTGTAACACAAGATATTGCTCAGGCAAGAGCAACGATGGCAAAGTTTGAAAAAGTAGCATTAAAAATGCCGCCAACAAAAGCAGCAGAAATCATTATCAATGGAATCAAAAAAGACAAGTCGCGGATTTTAATTGGCAGCGATGCTAAAGCATTAGACTGGATTGTCAGAATTTTCCCGAATAGTTATCATAAAATTATTGCAAGAGTTTTTAAGTTTTAATTCTATTCAATATTCAACTTACTAAGCCTCACGCAAATATTAGTTATGAAAGCGTCCGCAAAATCTACGTATATGATATTCGGAATTCTTCCTTTACGGACAGCATTGCTGCTAATCAAACTATCAATAACAAGCGGCAATTGTTCATTTGCACCTTGTGCTAAAATTTTTATAGATTTGGAACTATCGGGTGTCAGAACGCATGCTACTGCCTGATTTACATTTTGTGTAATTTGCCAGGAAAACTGGAATAAAGCAGTGCTGTCGCTTACATAATCTGTAAAGTTAGATAGCTGGTTATGTTTCATCTCGGGTAAATTATCATCATCTGTCCAACCGCCCGCTGTAGGAAAAATAGCATTTGAAAACAAACCTGCTGCTCTGTTTACCCGTGTATCTGCAATTCCTTCGAACACTAAAATTACTTTACCTGTTTTTATGGTTGTCGGAATAAAATCAGATAATTGTCTTCTGATAAAAGGCACACTGCTTGCAGTAGTTTCTTTATAAATTTTATCCCCTAATTTATTTCTCACTAAAGAAAGAAAACTGGCATCATCTGCATCAAAGCCGCAAAAATGACTTAATTGTAAAATTACCAGTTCTGCATGTGTATCTAAAAAACTTTTCGTTGATGACAAAATATTTTCCACCATATCACCCTTGCACCCGTAACCATTGCAGTCTGTTGCATGCTGGGTATAATATTTTCCGTTATACAAAATCGGTCTGACATCAAACATACGTATGCCTGCATTCAATTGATCATTCATGTTCAGGTATTGCGTTTGCGTATTACATTCATTACCTAAAGAACATTCCTGTAAAATGTACATCGCAGCATCATGTGAAGAAGGAATGGCGATATCTGTAAATGTAATATTTTTACCCGGATTTTCTTTCAGCAGATTACTCATCCAATTACTGTTTGCAGAAGTACGTTGTGTACTTACAGTTTCTTTTTTACAGGAAATTAATGTTACCAGAAATAACAGAATAATAATTAAAAATCGATTTGACATTTGCGGTTTATATTAACTAAAAATAAGCAACTTAATTTAGAATACACAAGAATGATGCTGAATAAAATGAATACTTTTTTGATTTCAAATTTTTCTTAACTTTATAATATGCAATCAGCAGCTAAAACACCAAAAGAATATATTGATTCACTTCCTGAAGACAGAAAACTTGCGGTGACTGAATTACGAAAAGTGATATTAAAAAATATACCAAAAGGTTTTGAAGAGACAATGAGCTATGGAATGATTGGTTATGTGATTCCGCATTCTATATATCCAACAGGTTATCATTGTAATCCTAAATTGCCATTATCATTTTTAAATATCGCTTCGCAGAAAAATTTTATTGCTGTTTATCATATGGGAATTTATACTGATAAAAAATTACTGGATTGGTTTGTTAATGAATTTCCGAAACACAGCAAAGCAAAATTAGACATGGGAAAAAGTTGCATACGGTTTAAAAAACCCGACCAGATACCTTTTGAATTAATCGGTAAATTAGCTTCGAAAATGACAACAAAACAATGGATAGAAAAATATGAAAGTGCATTTAAACGATAACTTTTAGAAATATCAGAAAGATTTCAATTAGATTTTAAATCTTGTAGAATTTTTAAAAAAAAATGATTATATCACTAATAAAATCTATTTTAGCTTTATCGCCGTATATAGTTAGAGGACATTAAAAATCCTATTATAACTATTTTAAAAGCGTCAATAATTTCCTAACCAAAAACAGTTACTTTATGCTTCTAATCATATCCCTAACCATACTTTTCCTGTTAGTAGCTTTCTTAACTTTTATGTATGTAATGATATTTATAAAAGGCAAAAAACGTAAACGATTAGAATTTGATGATGCTTATGAAAAAATAAGAGGAAAAAATTATCCGCCCTCTTATCCTAACGGATGGTTTAGCCTTGGCAGTTCCGATAGTGTAAAAAAAGGAAAAGTTATAGAAGTTGATGCGTTCGGGCAGAAACTGGCTGTATTCAGGGGTGAAGACGGAAAAGTTGGTGTGCTCGATGTTTACTGTCCGCATCTGAATGCAAATCTTGCGGATGGCTGCGTAAAGGGTAATACATTGGTTTGTCCTTTTCATGGATGGGCTTTTAAGACTAACGGAAAATGTTCACACATTCCTTACTCAGATAGTATACCGCCTAAAGCGGAAACAAAATCATGGATTGTGCAGGAAATCTGGGGTTTGATTCTCGTTTGGCATCATCAAAATAATGAAGAACCAAGCTGGACTACGGATGGTCTTATTCCGGAAGTAGCCAATTATAAATTTCACTGCAAAACTTCAGATGTACTGCGTATTCATTTACAGGATTTTGCAGAGAATGGTGCTGACTTTGCACATTTCTCGCACGTACATGATTTGCTGACGATTCCGTTTGCGAATCGTTTTGTAGATGTGAAACATATCATGGATATTAAATTTGGAGAAGGCGATCAAAAACATATCGCGTGGTTTTCTGACCAGGCAGATTTGGTTTGGAAATCTTCGCAAAAACTGATTCCCCATGCAGGCGGTAAAGCATTGGTGACGTATTATGGTCCGGGTTTTCTGGTGTTTCAGTTTACGACAGAGATTGGGAATATGCTGCTGTTAAAAACCTTCACTCCTATTGGAGAATTGAAGATAAAAATGGAAGATTATGTGTACGCACCTAAAGGAACTTTTCCGTTAGCTGTAAAATATTTATTAGGCGAAGCATCTGCACAGTTTCATGATGATATTAATATCTGGGAACGGAAAAATTATGCGGCAAAACCTATGCTGGTAAAAGGCGACGGACCCATTTTAAAAATGCGTGCGTGGTACAGCCAGTTTTATTCTCATTACCATCATGAAATAAGAGTGGAAACACCTTCTGTCAATATTCCTTTTATAGCTGCAGAAGATGTAGCGGTGTAAACGTCATTAAAAAATCCTTTTAACTTCTTATATTTACTCATAAATCACACTTATGCAACTGTACACCATAGATACAGGTTATTTTAAATTAGACGGCGGTGCTATGTTTGGCGTAGTGCCTAAAACATTATGGCAAAAACTCAATCAGCCGGATGAGCAGAATATGTGCACCTGGGCAATGCGTTGTTTACTGGTAAAAGATAAAAATCGTCTTGTATTGATAGATACCGGCATGGGCACTTTTATTGATGACACTTACAAAAAACGTTACCAGCCGTTTGGTGAAGATACTTTAGAAAAATCTTTAACAAAACACGGCTTCACTCCTGATGATATCACTGATGTATTTTTAACACACTTACATTTCGATCACTGTATCGGTGCGTTAAAAGATGATGGTAACGGTAAACCCGTTTTACGTTTTCCAAATGCAACACATTGGTCATCTGCCGTGCAATGGAAATCAGCACTTCATCCAAATGCGCGCGAAAAAGCATCTTATCTCAAAGAATATCTCGAAGCCATCCAGCATTCGGGAAAACTGAAATTTATCGAGAACGAAGAACTCAATATGGAAAATATTGAAATTGAATTTGTGTACGGACATACGGAAGCGATGATGTTGTGTCATATTTACAAAGACAAACAAACTATCTCCTATTGCGCTGATTTGATTCCTTCGCATCATCATATTAAACTGCCTTACATCATGGCATATGATATCCGTCCGATGGATACCTTGCAGGAAAAAACTATCTTTTTAGAAAAAGCATTAGAAAATAAACATATCTTATTTTTTGAACATGATAAAGAGATTGAATGTTGCACGCTGAAACGCACGGAAAAGGGCATAGAATTTGATAAGTTGATGAAGTTAGAAGAAATTTAATGGAATTATGAATTATGAATTAAGAATTAGTTTGCTTCACAAATTGCTCCTCTCTTTTTGCTTTTGCTTTTTGTCTTTTTCCTCCTTCGCACAAATGGATAAAGCAGATAAATTGTATGCTGATTATAAATATGCGCAGGCCATTGAATTATACAAACCTATAGCAGACAATGGAAATATTCGTGCGATTCGTAAGATTGCCGAATGCTACCGAAAGCTAAATGATTATGACAATGCAGAAAAATATTATGCATTGGTTGTTGCAGACAAAAATGCCATTCCAAAATCATATTTATATTACGGACAAATCCTGATGGCAAATGAAGAATACGACGATGCAAAAACATGGCTTCAAAAATATCTTTCCTTAAAACCTGACAGTGATACTTCTTTTGCAAGAACATTATTGCTATCCTGCACAACAGCAAAAGGTACGGAACTTTCCAGCAGAAAATTAAAGGTAAAAAACATGACCGACCTGAATTCTGTTGCTTCAGATTTTTGTGCTGTTCCTTATGAAGATGGAATTATCTTTACTTCTGCGCGCCAGGGGAAAATAAACGGCACCTCCGGAAGTGGTTACCAGGAAGTATTTTTTGCGCGTTATAACGAAGATTCAACCTTTGCGATAGAACCTTTAAAAGGCGTAGTCAATTCTAAAAATTACAACAGTGGTCCTGCATGTGTGGACACTAACAAACAAATAATTTATTTTACAAAAAACAATTTTCAGGATGGCGATGCTGTTACCAATAAGAAAGGTGATGTTACGCTGAAAATATTTTCTGCAAAAAAAAGTAAAGATGGCTGGAAAGATATTAAAGAACTTGAATTGAACGACGTAGAATATTCCTGTGCATTTCCAAGTATCAATAAAGAAGGCAATATATTGTTCTTTTCATCTGACCGTGGCGGCGGTTATGGCGGAAAGGATATTTATTATTCTACATTGCAGAATGGTGCATGGGGCAAACCAAAAAATGCGGGCAAGTCAATAAACACTGCCGGTGATGAACGCTATCCATATATTCACAGCGACGGAACTTTATATTTTTCATCTACGGGTTTGCCGGGTTTGGGCGGAATGGATATCTTTAAATGCATACCTAATAAATTAGGTGAATTCAGCAAACCGGAAAATCTGGGAAAACCTTTTAACGGACCGACAGATGATTTTGGCTTTTATCTGGATGGAAATTATTCAACAGGTTTCTTCTCTTCTGACAGAACGGGCGGCGTGGGCAGCGATGACATTTACAGATTTGAATTTTCAGATATTCCTTTTGAATTGAATTTATATTGCGACAGTAAACTTTCTGAAAGTATAAAAGTGAGTATCCAGAAAAATGGAGCTGTACTGAACGAAGCTGTTTACAATAAAAAAGTTCCTTTGTTTTTAGATACAAATTCAACGTATACTTTTGATTGTTCCAAAGATGGTTTTTCTACTGAGCATGTAGAAATAAAAACTAATTCTAATAAGAAACCGATTTCAAAATCTGTGAATCTGGTTACTAAATAGATTCAACATCAGGCAACTGATCTATAAATCTTCTGTCAATGTTTACGGTAGCATTTAGCTTGTATAAAATGGAATACAAGCCGTAAAATGCACGATGAAGATATATGGCGTGTCGTGAACCGCGCATCGCATCCGGCTTTCTGAATTGCTTATTATTAAAAATCTCCTCTCCTTGCGACTGCAACCGGTCATAGAATTCTTTATTGCCGAAATAAAAAGTATCGCTTTTCATGGGTTTAGACATATTCTGTATGGCCTTTACTGAAGTCTCAAAAAACAAAGCTGCTGTTTCTTTTGAATCACTTTCTCTCAGCATATCCAAACCTTCCAGACATTTGCGTAATTTTTTTTCATCATTAAAAACATCATCTTTTACTAATGAGAAATAATAATTGTAGAAATTTTTTGGAATAGTTTTTACACAACCAAAATCCAGCACTACTAATTTATTATCAGCAGTTACAAGAAAATTTCCCGGATGCGGGTCTGCATGAAAACGCTGATGCTCATGAATAGAAGTGTGTAAAAAATCCAGCAGGGTCTGCCCTATCTTATTTTTCTTATCCTGATTTTTTTCATGGTCAATAAAATACTGCAAAGGTTTTGCATCTATCCATTCCATCGTCAGTATTTTCTTTGCAGATAATTCCTTATAATATTTTGGAATAATCAGGTCGGGAATATGTTTTGTATCCTCTGCAATTTCAATTCCGTTTTTTAATTCCAGTTCGTAATCACATTCTTCATTCAGACGTTCTTCAAATTCTTCAAAGTATTGTTTTACATCTTTTTCTTTCACGCCGATAAAACGAAGAAACAAAGGTTTCACCATATTGATATCAGAATGTATGCTATCTGCAACCCCCGGATATTGCAACTTAACCGCTAACTTATTTCCGTCTTTATACGCTTCATGCACTTGCCCGATACTTGCAGCATACACGGCATTCACATTGAATTTGTCATAAATTTCATTCGGTGATTTTCCTATGTATTTCTTAAATGTATTCATCACCAACGGACCGCTCAATGCCATCGCGCTGTTTTGTGCTTGTGCAAATTTATCCGCATATGCTTTTGGCAACATACCGTTGTCCATACTCATCATCTGTGCAATCTTCAAAGTGGTGCCTTTCAGCTGACTCATCAGTTTAAATAATTCTTCTGCATTTTTTTCATTCAATGCATTATCATCCACGTTTTTACTGACAACTTTTTGTGCGTTGTGTTTAATGTAGTTTGCACCAACCTTCATACTCGTACGAAACACTTTTGATGCGCGTTCTACTTTTGAAGTCGGTATTTTATCTTGCTCTTTCATAACCCTGAATCCCTAAAGGGACTTTTATTTTCTTAATTTAAAAAAATTCTGTATTAAATCAACACCTGAATCAATTGCGTTTGGCGCCAATAAATCAAATGTGAAATGGATCGTTTTTTCTACCATAACATCTGTATTTTCTTTATGGTCGCTTTTATCTTTTGCCCAAAAATACAATATGGATGAAAATGCATTCCACAAAACCTGTTTGTAATAATTTGCAATCAAAGGCCGGGCCTGTATCTCTCCTGAATTTGTTGCTTCAAAAATCAGCGTGTCTGTGTAATTATTAAAATCACTTTTCAATGCAGCTAAATGAGTATTGTTTAAGAATGGAATGCGTTTTTGTTTTAAAAGTGAAGCAAACTGAGGTTCATCTAAAGTAATATTTTGTAAAAACGTAAACACAAAAGCAAGCATTTTTTCCCGTGCAGAATAAGTACTGTAATTTTCATCTTCCTGACAAATCTCCAATGTTTTATCAAAAATTGCTGACCAGTCAGGATGTATTAATGTATTCATTTAATAATAATAATGCAGTATTTCAAAATTAGTTCTATTAAATGATTTATTTTTGTTAGAAATTGTTAATCGATGCATTCTATTGAAGAATTAAGAGAAATCTTCAGCACCTATTTAAACCAGGAAGCTTTTCAGCAAGAACCTAAAAGTCTGTATGAGCCAAATAATTATATCCTGCAGATTGGCGGTAAACGTCTGCGTCCTGTCCTGCTGCTTTTGTCTACTGAATTATTTGGAGGAAAAATTGAGAATTCTTTACCTGCAGCTTTAGCAATTGAATATTTTCACAATTTTACCTTGATACATGACGATGTAATGGACAAAGCGCCCGTTCGTCGCGGATTTTCTACTATTCACGAAAAATACAATCTGAATACAGCTATTTTGAGCGGTGATGTGCTGATGATAAAAGCCTGTGAATATTTAAGTAAAGTAAATCCGGTTTATTTTAAAACTGTTTTTGATGTTTATACCGCAACAGCGATTGAAGTTTGTGAAGGACAACAATACGACATTGATTTTGAAACTAAAGAAACAGTAACTCACGGGAATTATATAGAAATGATTCGTTTAAAAACATCAGTGTTATTGGCAGCCAGCATGAAGATTGGAGCCATATTGGGAAATGCGAATAACAGTGACTCTGATTTATTGTATACATATGCAGAAAATCTTGGAATTGCTTTTCAGATACAGGATGACATTCTGGATTGTTATGGCAATGAAATGTTAGTTGGCAAACAACCCGGCGGCGATATCATTCAGAATAAAAAAACATTACTGCTGATTGAAGCGGTTAAAAGAAGTTCAGAAAAAAATGATACGCGATTAGATGAATTGATAACAGCTAAAAATTTTGATAACACAGAAAAAGTAAATTCGGTTTTAACTGTTTTTGATACCTACAATATTAAATCGTTTGCAGAAAATAAACGAGATTACTACGTACAGCAATCTTTAAATGCTTTAGATAAGATAAATGTAGATGACAGTAAAAAAACTGTATTAAAAAGTCTGGTGGATTATTTAGTGATGAGAGATTTTTAGTTTGTCGCTGTTGAAATATTAGCATGCTTTGCCCAATTCACCACTAATGCTTTCTTCGCATCGGCTAAGATGGCATCTCTGTGAATCAATGTATAACTTGACAAGGGCATATCGCCGCTTTGTATTTCTCTTGCAATTCCTTTAAATTTCTTCGCAGCCTTTGTGGAATCATAAGATCCGAATTCAGAAAAATTCAACCGTTGTTTTCCTTCTTTTACATGATTGTTCAGCCACCATGCCACAGGCTGGATATTATTGTACCAAGGATATCTTGTATTGTTGCTGTGGCAATCATAACAGGCCACTTTTAATATTCCTAAAACACTATCCGACACTGTAGCCACTTTTGTAATATCAGTTGCTAATATTTCTGAACTTTTGTTTTCTGCAGGATGGAAGAATTGTATGATAATAAATGCAGCAAGAAGCACAATCAATATTTTCTTTTTCATGTAATTTATTTATTCTGTCAAATTTACGTAACTTTATTAATAGATGAAAAAGACATTTTCTTTACTCTTACTACTTCTTTCGCTTCATGCATTTTCAGCAGGCTATCTTAAAGTATTATATATTGCTGACCACAGAACAAATTGTGAAGACAATTCCGGAAAATGTTTATTAGCAAGAAATTCTCCTGACGAAGATTGGTTTGTACTGAAGTATCCGATTGAAGGATTTACTTATGAAGTAGGTTATGAATACAGCTTATTAGTAAATGTAGAAAAGATTGATTTAACGAATACTATTTCTGATAAACATCTGATTCAAACTAAATATACGCTGAGTGAAATTAAATCTAAAACAAAAACCGGTTCTGTAAATAGTATTGTAAAAATAAATGCTTCGCTTCCTGATAGCAGCAAATGGATGTTGTATAAATTAAGTATGAAAGACGGAACTAAAACTTTCTCCGTACAAAAAGCTTATTTACAATTTGATATAAAGAACAATACGGTTAGCGGAAATACGGAGTGCAATTCTTTAAATGCAGGTTTTTCAACTGATTCAACTGCATTCAAATTTGATAATGTTGTTACAACAAAAATGGCTTGCGGTAAACATTCTATTGAGC
>JAYVPA010000228.1:0-12535 GCA_043757615.1 Sphingobacteriales bacterium
GATTCCCAGTTGACCATATAGGCTTCCGCATATTTTTCCTGTGCGATTAAACGGATATATTCCGGCACGGGAGTATGTGCAGGACATGCATATTGACAATCAACCACTTTATGGAAATACTCCGGGTTCGTTACATTTGTAGGTTCCAATTATTTTCTCTTTTCTTTACTACTTTAATATCGTATAAAATTAGCAAGAATTCGGGAAACTAATAGCAATATTAAGGTTTTTTATACACAGGCTGTTAGCCTTGAATTTTAATATTTAAAAAGTATATTTGTTAAGATGACTTAGGGTCATAAATCTTATATAATTGTTCTGTCAAAAAAAACAATCATGAAAAAACAAATCTTTACTGTTGCTATTTTATTGTATAATATAATATGCTTCGCACAAAATGAATATCAAACACAACTATATACATTAACAGAGCATTTAAATAGTTTTGAAAAAAAATATCTGTTAAAGAAAAAGTCAGATAATTCATTAGGTGATGAGAAATTTGAATTAATTAAAGATTTTCATCGTTTAGGAGAAGAGTCTATGCAAGCCGGAATACATAAAGATATTAGCTATGAACTAAGTGATTTAATTAGCCTTACACCTGAGATTGCATGCAATAGACTTAACATGATTGAATATTATGTAAATTACAATAGAGATATCTACAAACTAAATTACGACAGGAGTAAAATTATTTACCTTAGTTTTTATTTAAAAATAAAGGTGCTTGAAAATTGAACCGTTAAAACAAAATCAACATCGATTGCCTAAAGTATATTTAAAGCAATTTGGTTATATCAAAAATGATAAATGGTGGGTTTCAGTTTATCAAATAGGAAAATCTTTCTCGGATAACATTCTGATTGAATCTTTCACAATTGGTGTTAATATTTTTGATATTCCTACTCATGACGATAATATAAAAAGACATTTTGAAAACACAAGCAATATTATTGAGAATCGATATAATATTGTTATTTCTAACCTTCACAATTAAAAACTCATCCCAAAAGATCAAGATTTACTTTGCCATTTAGTTCCAAACATTTTATGCAGGACAGATTGGTTCAGAAATTTTATTGATGGATTACTAAGAACTCCTGATACAAGAGAAAAATTTTTAAAAGAAATTATTCTATTAACTGACAAAAATGAATACAAAGAATTTACCAAACCCTCGCCTGTGACAGGTGTTGTCACCTGTCAAGCACTATCCGTATTAAAGCCTGAAGAAAACTAAACAGTATGGCTGTCGACAGGTGAAAACACCATGTCGAGGGCGAGCAGTAAACCTCGCAGGTTTTTCCATGCTATAGCTTAGCTAAACCTGCGAGGTTTAACGCCGAAGTTTAATACACCGACAAACTTTCATCTACTTCTTTTGCATAAGCAACGATGCCGCCTTTTAAATTGTATAAATTGGTAAATCCATTTTCTTCCAAAGCTTGTATAGCTTTCGCGCTGCGCACTCCGCCTTTACAATGCACTATCACTTGTTTATCTTTGGAGAATTTGTTTACATTATCCAACACAGTATTCAGCGGAATCAATTCTCCGCCCAGATTTACAAAATCGTATTCGTGTTTTTCACGTACATCTATCAACTGAAAATCTTCTTTGTTATCAAATTTTTGTTTCAGTTCCTGCACGGTAATTTCTTTCAATCCTTCCTGTTTTTTCTCCGGAACAATTCCGCAAAATTGCTGGTAATCTATCAATGCTGTTATCGTGGGATGTTCTCCTGTCAGCGGATTGCTTTTATCTTTCCCAACTTTAAAAATCTTCGTAGAAAAATTCAAGGCATCAAAAGCAAACAAACGTCCGCTCAATGTTTCGCCAATTCCTGTAATCACTTTAATCACTTCGTTTGCCTGCAAACTGCCAATAATTCCGGGCAATACGCCCAACACTCCGCCTTCCGCACAACTCGGTACTAATCCCGGCGGCGGCGGTTCCGGATATAAATCGCGGTAGTTAGGTCCGTTGTTATAATTGAATACAGATACTTGTCCGTCGAAACGGAAAATAGAAGCGTACACATTTGGAATTCCTGTTAGCACACAAGCATCGTTTACTAAATATCTTGTTGGGAAATTATCCGTGCCATCCGCTACTACATCATATCCTTTAATAATCTCCAATGCATTTTTACTTGATAAATGTTCGTTATATACAACAACATTTACATGCGGATTTAATCCTAAGATGCGTTCTTTTGCTGCTTCCACTTTTGGTCTGCCAACATCTTTCACACTAAATAAAACCTGTCGTTGTAAATTGCTGTCGTCTACCACGTCAAAGTCTACGATGCCAATGGTTCCTACTCCTGCCGCTGCAAGATATAATAATAGCGGGCTTCCCAAACCGCCGGTTCCTACCACCAACACTTTTGCCGCTTTCAGTTTTTTTTGTCCTTCAATATTAAATTCAGGAATGATGATGTGTCGCGAGTATCTTGCGAGTTCTTCTCTGGATAAATTTATTTCTTGCATTTCATATTTTTTTTTGAACAGATTCCTCTCTGCGTTCGGAATGACGGTTAGTTCGAACCTCCGGCAATTGCCGGTACGATGCTTACTATGTCGTTGTCTTTTAATTCGGTTTGTTCGCCTGCTAATGAACGGATATCATCTTCGCCGACAAACACTTTTATAAATCCGCGTATCTTATCGTTGTTATCCAACAGATGTTGTTTGATGTTTGGATATTCTGCCACCAATTCTTCTATTGCCTGTTCGATAGTGATGCTGTCTGTGTTGAATGTTGCTGCATTATCTGTGTATTTTCGCAGTGGAGTTGGAATGATTAATTGAGCCATAATTTAGTATTGAGTAGTGAGTAATGAGTAATGAGATTTTATCTGAATTTAATTGTTAATCGTTAATTGTTCATCATATAATTCTTCTTCCAGGAATTGTGTATTTTCTTCATTGAGTTTCCAGCTTTTAATATCATCTATTTTTCCATCCAGTACTGATAAAATAATATAGGAAAAATAAGGCATTGCTTGTTTTAAATCGTGTTCTGATGCAATGGCAGGATGCTGCGGATGTGAATGATAAACACCTAATAATCCGGTATTGTTTTGCATAGCGTATTGTTCTGCTTTCATGTAATCAATTGCGGAGATTTCGAAACGTCTTTTTTTATCTCCGTCTTTTGCATTATTTACAGGAACTGCTAATTCTATCGTTCTGTATTTACCGTCTTCTTTGCCGTATAAGAATCCGCAGCATTCATCAGGGAATATTTCCACTGCGTGTTGCTGCATGATTTCTTTTGCGGTTTTGTTTATTGTTAGTTGCATACCCTAAATCCCTAAAGGGACTTTTTATTTGTTATAAAGTTGTACTTTTCATTTTTTTTCTCAACAGATTGCTTCGTGCCTCGCAATGACGGTAGTTCGCAATGACCTTATAAAATCGTTTCTAAAATTTCGGGATAGTTACTGGCGTGGTCGGCGAAGGTGGTAACGATGACTCCTTCATCAATTTTTTCTGCCAGTTGCAAGGCTCCTAATAAATTTGCCGCTGCCGATGGACTTAATAATAATCCTTCATGTTTTGCCACGTCTTTAATTAATTCAAATGCTTCATAGGTATCTACAAACCAGTTTTCATCCGCTACTGTATCGTCATAAATTTTTGGCACAATAGCACTTTCCAGATGTTTCCAACCTTCCAAACCATGCATGGCGGAATTTGGCTGTAAGGATATTGTTTTTATATCCGGATTCAATTCTTTCAATTTTCTAGTTGTTCCGATAAATGTTCCGGTTGTTCCCAAACCTGCAATAAAGTGTGTCACTTTTTCTTTCGTCTGATTCCAGATTTCATTGGCAGTTCCGTTGTAATGTGCTTTCCAGTTATTATCGTTCGCATATTGATTTGTATAAAAATACTCTAATGGATTTTCATCGCTCAACTCTTTTGCTTTCAGTTGCGCTTCATCTGTGCCGCCAAATCTTGACGTGAAAATAATATTTGCACCTAAAGCCTGCAACGCATTTTTCTTTGTTGCGGATGCATTTTCAGGAACACATAAAGTAACCGGAATACCTGATTTTGCACCAATGGAAGCATAGGCTACAGCCGTATTTCCACTGGACGCATCAATCAATCCTTTATATTCATTGATGCTGCCATTTGACACAGCATCTTTAATGATAGCATAGGCTGCGCGTGCTTTTACAGAATTGGAAATCTGCTGCCATTCCAGTTTGGCGTAAATCTTTACATTTTTTTTGTTACCGATTCTTGTAATCGGGTATAAAGGGGTATTCCCGACAAATTTTTCGATTTGCCTGAGTTTATCCTGTAATTGTGTATTTGATATCGTTTGCATTTTTGTTTTTTGTTTTTTGTTTCAACAGATTGCTTCGCTATGCTCGCAATGACGTTTAGGTTCGCAATGACGTATAAAAAAAGCCTCACGTTGTAGGTGAGGCTTTCTTATATGATATTTTACTTTTTTCGGTTAATAACATAACATACTAGCTCACCACCCGGGTAAGACAACAGCAACAACATGCTGCATTAAGTATATTAAGTGATTTTTTCATAGGACAAATATAACACAGATTTATGACTTTCGTTTTAATAAATTGTTGCGTCGTCGTTTATCTGTATTCTTTCAAATATATTTTCATTTCTTTTTGCATGCGTAAAGCTTCTTCTCTTGCTTTTTCTGCGAAGTCTTTGCCGTTGGATGCATATATAATACTGCGTGTGGCATTTACCAATAGTCCGCAGTCTTTATTCATTCCGTATTGGGATAATTTTTTCAAATCACCGCCTTGTGCACCAACACCTGGTACTAAGAAAAAATGGTCAGGACAAAATTGACGTATGTCTTTAAACATTTCTTCGTGTGTTGCGCCAATCACAAACATCATATTTTCAGATGTTCCGTATTGCATACATTTTTCCATTACATTTTGGTATAATGGTTTTTTATTCGATTTTAAAAACTGAAAATCCTGCGCACCTTTATTCGATGTCAAACCTAAAACAATCACCCATTTATTTTTTATTTCTAAAAATGGTTTGATGGAATCTTCACCCATATATGGCGCAATCGTAATAGAATCAAAAGACATATTTTCCAAAAATGCTTTCGCATACATGTTAGATGTATTGCCTATATCTCCGCGTTTTGCATCGGCAATTTTAAAAATATTATCAGGAATATGATTGATTGTTTTTTCTAATATTTCCCAACCTTTTGCTCCGTATATTTCGTAAAAAGCAAGATTTGGTTTATAGGCAACACATACATCTTGCGTGGCATCGATAATCTGTTTATTAAATTCTAAGATGGGATTTTTATACTTTAAAAGATGAGGCGGAATTTTGCTGATGTCTGAATCCAGACCAACGCATAAATAAGATTTTTTTTTGTTGATTTGCTGGATAAGTTGTTTTCTATTCATAGTTGACAGTTTACAATATGTTACTTGACAAAAATAGCTGCAATAATTTTATTCATCTATGTAATGTTTGTAAACTTATTCTTGTCAACTGTAAACTACTACACAGCTTCTACTGAAATTATTTCCGGAACAAAATTCTTAATTGTGCTTTCCACACCTGCTCTCATAGTAGAAGCACTCATTTTGCAGCCATCACAATTACCCAACAATTTTACTTTCGCCACCATATCCTCAGTTATATCGATTAATTCGATATTGCCACCGTCAGACTGCAAAAAGGGACGAATATTATTCAACGCAGTTTCTACTTTTTCAAACAACTGACTTTTATCTACCACTGTATTCATCATTGGTTTAAAGTTACGACATTACTTCTACATTCGCGTTTTGTACCGCAATTTGTTGTGCCACATTCTGTGCTAATTGTTCAAATGCTTTTGAAGCCGCTGCGGCAGTTTGCAACGCAATTGGTTTTCCTAAATCGCCGCCTTCGCGTATATCCTGTTCAATAGGTAATTCGCCTAAGAACGGTACGTCAAATTGCTGCGCGAGTAATCTTCCTCCGCCTTTTCCAAAAATATAATATTTTTTATCAGGTAATTCAGGCGGGGTGAAAAAAGACATATTTTCTATCACGCCCAACACCGGTACTTTTACAGATTCCAACTGATAGAATGCAATCGCTTTTCGTGCATCTGCCATAGCGACTTCCTGTGGCGTTGTAACGATAACAGCGCCTGTTACCGGTACCAGTTGCGCTAATGTCAGATGTATATCGCCTGTACCCGGCGGTAAATCTAAAACTAAATAATCCAGTTCATTCCACAGTACATCAGTGATGATTTGTCGCAATGCCGATGTTGCCATCGGACCGCGCCATGCCACCGGTTGTTTATCCTGTATTAAAAAACCAATAGACATTACCTGCATACCTAAATAATCTACCGGCACAATTTTATTTTTATCTTCTACTTTCTGAATGCTTGGTCTTGCGTTTTGCAACCCTAACATTGTCGGAACAGACGGACCATAAATATCTGCATCTATCAATCCAACTTTTGCACCTGTTCGTAATAAAGCTAAGGCTAAGTTGACCGCTACCGTTGATTTTCCGACGCCTCCTTTTCCTGAAGCAACTGTAATAATGTTTTTTACAGTTGGCAAAATATCAGATTTTATATCGCGCAGCGTAGTAACTCTGGAAGTGAAATCAATAATCACTTTTACGTCATTGGAAACTAATTGCGCAATCGCATTTCTGCAATCGTTTTCCAATTGTTCTTTTAAGGGACAAGCGGGCGTTGTAAGTTCAATAGTAAATTTTATTTCATCGTCTGTAAAAGACAAATCTTTTATCATATTCAGTGACACCAGATCTTTTTTAAAATCCGGATCTTCTACTTCTGATAATGCGCTTAATATTTGTTGTTCTGTGAATTGCATCGTTATGCAAAAATACGGAATGTTTTATCATTTTAAATTATCAAACCGCTAAGTGATGATATTTATTGCACGCAAAGGCGCAAAGATGCAAAGATGCTAGTTTACCAAAACTTTGGAAAAAATGAAGGGGTCTTTTTGATGTATTCCTGGTATTCCTGATCATTTTTATATTTGCTTTCCAGCAGCGGAACGCCGGAAACTTTCGTCAGTAACCAAGTAATTGTAATGGGACTTAATATGCTCAAAAGCGTTTGGACCGGCTGGAAAAAGTTGACGGACATCAACCAGATTCCCCACCACATGGTCATTTCACCAAAATAGTTTGGATGTCGGGTATATTTCCATAAACCGTAACGCATGGTTCTTCCTTTGTTTTCTTCTTTCTTTTTGAACTGCACTAACTGATAATCACCAACAGCTTCAAAACCGAAACCAATTATCCAAATAATGAATCCTGAAATAGTCAAAAAATTTATTCCGGAAAAGGAGGTATTTACATGAATAATCGGAAGCGCGACAATAAACATAAAGATTCCCTGAAGCATAAAGACCTGCATAAATGCACCCAGCCATTGAGGAATATTGTGTTTCTGCCATACCTTTCTGAAGTTGATATATCTCCAGTCTTCACCTTTTCCTTTATTTCTGGTATATATATGAATTGCTAAACGAAAACCCCAGATAAGAACACATAAATTTAGCAGATGTTTTGTGAGAAAAACTGCTTGTCTTTCAATATAAGAATGAGAAGTAAATGTAAAATAAACAACTAATGCTATAAAACCCAAACCCCAGAAAATGTCTACTATGCTATTGTTCTTAAATATTTGTGCAAGGATGAAAACATAGCACATAAAAATAAAAATAACTTCAATAGAAGGGAAATAGGTATGAATATTCATAATTGTCCAAACAAGTCTGGTATGTTTTAGTTCATTTTAATAAAAATTACTGCAAACCCGGAATTAAACAACCGGTATTCTGTCTAAATCTGATTTTCTGAATGTAAAATATTTCAAGTAATTTTCTAAATAATCTTTTGGAATCTGTTTGATTATATTTAGTTTTTCTCTCAGCGGATCTACCTGTTGTCCGTATTTCCAGAAACGATAACAAACGTGCGGTCCGGTTGCAAGCCCTGTCATTCCTACATATCCGATGACCTGGCCTTGCTGTACACGCACACCATTACGTATGCCGCGTGCAAAACGGCACATATGAAGATACTGTGTTTCATAGACTCTGTCGTGACGGATTTTTACATAGTTACCGTTGTTTTGTGTAAACTGAGCAGCAATGATAACGCCGCTTGCCGTTGCAATAATCGGTGCGCCCTGCGCCGCTGCAAAGTCGGTTCCAAGATGCGCTTTTTCTATCTGCAAAATGGGATGAAAACGATGCAGATTAAATTTGGATGCAATTCTTCCGCCTTTTTGTAACGGCGATTTCAGGAAAGCTGTTTTCAGATATTTTCCGTTATTGTCAGCGTATTGATAACTGCTATCATCTTCTACAAAATAATCAACTGCATACAAACTCTTCTTTTTTGTTTTACAGCAAATCGCTTCTACATGCCCGTAATCCAGAAAACGTCCGTTGATACTTAACTGGTCGTAAATAAATTGAAGCGTATCGCCTTTGTGCAGACTGCTGATGTTGAATTTGTCGTTAAATGCTTTGTTTAATTTATCAATCAGTTTCTGGTCGAGATTATTTTCTTTTAATGTTTTAGAAACTGACTTTTGAATTATTGCCGCGAATCTTATTCTCGTTGTATCAATCGCTTTTTCATAAAATGAAATCTGAATCGGATGAAAAAGAACCGTCGCGATTTTCTTTAGCTTTTTTCTTTTCCTTCTTTTCGTTGTTAGTTCCGGTTCATTGTTTAACTGCACATAGGAAGTATCTGTACAATTAGCAATGACATATTCAAAATCTGAAAGCTTAAATACAAGATACTGTAATTCTGATTTTTTATCAGTTTCTTTCGTGATAGTAAAATATTTCTGTCTGGGTTTTATATTTGTAAAATCAGTGTATTCTTTTGTGTCATTTAAAAATTGTGCGTATTGATTTTTATCCAGTTTAAAACTTCTGAATAATTTCTGCAGGTTGTCTCTTTTACCGAGTTCTTTTTCTTTCACACATAAACTATCCACTTCAATACCCAAAAATTCTATAGCTTCTGGATTCATGCATTTTATCTGCTCAACTGAATCTTTACTTACAACTTGTGCAACAGGTTTATCATCTTGTACTTTTTGAGTTTTACAAGAGCTTAATAAAAAACATAAAATAATGAACGCTAAAAATTGTTTCATTGTATTTATCTATTGTATAATTTTTGTAATTGTTGTGCTGTCTACTTAACAGCAATTACGGCTTTATCAACGTTTACGGGCATGAAGATACTAATTTTATGTTTTTTAAAGAAACGGCAAATGTAAAAAAACATTAAGAATTTAATAAGAAATACAAGACCGGGGCGGCTAACAACAGCCGTATTATTTCTAACACTACTGCCCATTTTTTGCGTTCAAACAATACGCCAAGCGTTATACATGATAATATGATAAAACCTGTAGCTACCAGTTTGTGTGTAGCATTAAACTTTGCGATTCCAAATAAAAAGAAAGATACAAAGCCCAGCATTAATACAAACTGCACAAATATATATACCTGTGTTTTTGGTGCTGCATCTTCATCGTATAATTGTCTTGTAGTATCTATTTCTTTTGGAATGATTGCACCGCCTAAATATTCAGGTCGCCAGCCCGGCGCTTTTATCAATACAAATAAAAAATCTTTTGCGCTTTTCACATGTATCAATTGTTTCCCTATCCATCCGTAATAATCAAAATTAGCAACACCTACATTCCAGCTTTTTAATTGTGAGGTAATACCATAATGCACTTCTTCTTCTTCATTTTGAAAGGTGCCGAATATTCTATCAAAAACAATAAAGGTACCGCCATGATTTTTATCAATGTATTTTGGGTTTACTCCATGATGCACCCGATGGTGTGACGGCGTATTAAAAACATATTCAAACCATACCGGCATTTTATTAATCAACCTTGTGTGAATCCAAAACTGATATAATGTTTGTATGGAGGCAATGGTAGCAAATAAGACCGGACTGAAACCGATAAATGCCAATGGCAGATAAAACCAGAAAGAACCGAATGTTTGTGTGGCGGACTGCCGCAATGCAACAGATAAATTATATTCTTCGCTTTGGTGATGCACTACATGAGTTCCCCATAATACACTTACCTCATGAGACAAGCGATGAAACCAGTAATAAAAAAAATCGACACCGATGAGCAGCAAAATCCAGACATACCACACATCTGAAATATTTTTAAAAATCCGGTAATTATTATAAATCCAAGTGTACACGCCAATCGTAATAATTTTTGTAAAGACACCTACTACCTGTGAAACAATACCCGAATTTAAATTGGAAACGGTATCATTAAAACGATACACCTTAGCTTCTTTAAGTTTATCAACCAATAGTTCCACACCAATCAGAATGAAGAAAGCTGGAATAGAAAGTGTAATTAAATTAAGCATGGTGTAAGTGATAATTGGGATTCAAATTGCATAAATAAAGTTAAAAAGAAATATCAGGATAACAATGTTGTATAGGCATAATTATTTTAACCTAAGTTCAAGTAATAAATGCAACATAAATCAATAAAATATTACTAACAAATATCAATCCTAATGCAATTGCGAGAACTTTTAAAATTGGCTGGAAAATAATAACTCTTTCTCTTTTTAATAAAAATAGTCTAAATGAAATTATAAGGATGACGGGATTAAATAAAGGAAAGATGACATACAAACATAAGTTTTTATTCATCCTTAACTTGATAATCTAAATTAAGTTGTTCATTAATGTAAAATAAACCGACTGCAAACAAAAATGAAAAAAGAATTCATATAGCGCGTAATTTCTTCTCATTATCAAATTAGCTCATTATCAAATTTTAAATTACTTCTTTTCTTCCTCCACAAAAATGTAAAGGTCTTCGCTGTCGCGTTTCATCCAGTAGTTTTCGCGTGCATATTTTTCCATCTGGTCGACACCGGAAAATAATTCTTTTTGCTCTTTTCGGATGTTGGAAATCTCTTTCGTGTAGTACGTTTCTTCCTTATTTAGTTCGTGCAATTGCAAGGCTAATTTTACCTGCGAGATTATAGTGTTCTGGTTAAAAAATAATAAGTATATAAAATAGCCGGTAAACAATAAAAAGAATTTGTTCCGGAGAAGGGAAGGAATTTTTTCTTTTAGTTTCGGATCGATGAAGGACATACGTAAAAGTAGTAAGGAATAAGTAATAAGTAATAAAGTTTTTTAAACTTTTGTGGATTTTTAGGTTTTAAACAGGAAATAGTCAAAGATAACATTTACCTGACTTTATGATTAATAAAATCTAAAATTTCTTCCCGGATAAAATGCTTCCTGACCTAATTCTTCTTCGATGCGCAGCAACTGATTGTATTTCGCCATTCTGTCGCTGCGTGATGCAGAGCCCGTTTTGATTTGTCCGCAGTTTAATGCCACCGCCAGATCTGCAATCGTGCTGTCTTCCGTTTCACCGCTGCGGTGACTCATCACAGATGTATATTTATTTCTATGCGCCAGTTCTACAGTATCGATTGTTTCTGTCAAGGAACCAATCTGGTTTACTTTTACTAAAATAGAATTTGCGATATTTTTGTCGATACCTTCCTGTAAACGTTTTGTATTTGTCACAAACAAATCATCGCCCACCAGCTGGCATTTTGAACCAACAGATTCTGTCAGTAATTTCCAGCCTTTCCAGTCGTCTTCTGCTAATCCATCTTCAATAGAAATAATCGGATATTTTTTTACCCATTTTGCCCAGTATTCCACCATTTCTTCCGATGACAAAACTTTATTATCTGATTTTTTGAAAATGTATTTTTTCTTTTTCACATCATAAAATTCAGAAGCCGCCGCATCCATAGCAATCATTACCTGATCCCCTGGTTTATAACCCGCAGTTTCAATTGCTTTTAATACTGTTTCAATCGCTTCTTCATTTGATTTTATTTCCGGTGCAAAACCACCTTCATCGCCAACGTTGGTAGAGTATCCTTTCGCTTTTAATACTTTTTTCAAATTGTGAAAAATCTCTACACCCATTCTCAATCCATCAGAAAAAGTGGCTGCACCAACCGGTACTATCATAAATTCCTGGAAATCGATTTTGTTATCAGCATGCGCACCGCCATTCAGGATATTCATTAATGGAATGGGTAATGTACGCGCATTTGTTCCGCCAATGTATCTGTACAATGGCAAACCTGCTGCCTGTGCTCCGGCTTTCGCTGCTGCTAAAGAAACTGCCAGGATTGCATTTGCGCCTAATTTCTTTTTATTTTCTGTTCCATCTAATTCTAACAAAATAGAATCGATTTCACGCTGGTTCAAGACATTTTCACCCACTAAAGCTTCCGCAATAAATGTATTTACATTTGACACTGCTTTTTGAACGCCCTTACCCATGTATGCTTTACCGCCATCGCGTAATTCCACTGCTTCATGTGTACCTGTGGATGCTCCGGATGGTACGGCAGCGCGGCCAATAAAGCCGTTTTCTGTAATTACATCTGCTTCTA
>JAYVPA010000229.1:0-12395 GCA_043757615.1 Sphingobacteriales bacterium
CAAAGCGAAAAGCTAGGCAGTTGTTCTTTAGAAGTGATGTGATAAAAAGGATATTTATCCAGAAAAGCCTGTGATTTTGAAATAAAAAAAACGACAGGCAGCATAAATCCTACCAGTACAACGTAAATCCATTTATGTTTTCCGATTCCTCTTATCTGAAAACCATAATCAGAAAGTTTTTCCCTCAAAATAAATTTTACAATAAGCGCCGGAAAAACTAAAAAAACAAGCACGCAATTCAAACCCCAGTTTATCAGATTTTGTAAGGCATAATCATTATTCAATAAGATTAACTTGGCATATTTTTCAGCAGTATTTCCACCAAAAATACTTGATAATAATGCAGTTATTTCCTGTGTGGAATCATAATATTTAGAAAAAACAAGTAAAATGGCCGCACTGATAAAAATGACAGTAACTTTTTTGTCGATGTTGATTTCCTTAATGGAAAAATACTGTTTGAATTTTAGCAGCAAGTTATTCATTTTTATAAAGTATTTCCTAAAACCTTTGTTGCGCGCTCGTCCTTTTTAATTTTATCTATTAATTTATTTGTAAACAAAACCGAACCTGTCCTATTCATGTGTTCTGAATTGTAAAAATATTTTTTTTGGTAAGAGATTTCATCATTGGAAAAATCAAAAAATGGTATATCGTATTTGGTGCTTAAGTTTTTATAAATATCAACAATAACTCCTCTGTTTGGTATGAATTTTTGCCCTTCAATGTATTCAGGCGACCATACCAATATCACCAATATATTTCTCTGTTTACATTCATTTAAATATTTATCAAAAAGCACCAATGTGGAAGTATCAATATGGGCTTTCATCGATTTCATTTTCAATTTAGCTTTGTCAAAATCCCCATTCCATTGGATATCCTGCGACTGATATCCTTTGATTCTCCCCACAGCATTATCCTGTTTGACCAACATACTGAATGAAGTTTTTATGGCATTTGTTTTATTGTAGTAACGGATGAGCGGCACATAATAATCAAAGAAGTCAAAGCCGGCATAATCTTCCGTGTATTCTTTTATATCCTTGTTCCATAACATGTATGGTAAAAATTGATCCGAATTGTAAAGTTCTTTAAGTTTTTGCAAAGTGGAAATGTCAATAGAATGTATAATCAGTTTCGGTGCTTTGTCCTTCTTTAATAATAACTCATGTCTTAAATATTCCAGCCACAAAGTATGTCCATCGATTCCAAAATTATAAGTAGGATGTTTAAGGCTATCTTCTATCACGGTAGAGTTGAAATGTACCCATGCCCTAGAACTTCCATATATGGCAATTTCAGTTTTTGCATTGCCATCTAAGATAGTATTCCATACTGCAAATTCGCCTTGAGCATAAATATTAGATTTTTTTAAATTTGCGGAAATACAAATATCTATCAGATAAGCTAATAAGATTATCGGTAATAAGAAAAATATTATTTGAACAATAAATTTTTTCATATTAAAATTGAAAATAGATAAAGTGTTGTTTAGAGCCCGCAAAAACAAATATGATTATGACAAGAAAATAATAAAAACTCCAGCGTAAAATTTTCGGTTTTTCTGATGCTATTTTTTCAATGGCATATTGTTGTTCTCTTCCAAACCATTCTATACTTAATAAAAAAAGTGATGCGATGGAAATGGGCATTATCGTGCTGCCCCCACCTTCGAATTGTGGTATAGAAAAAAGAGATATGGAAAATAAATTATAAAAATAATGATATGCTTGTCCGATGGAATCAGCTCTGAAAAGAATGAATGTCAAAGATATAAGAGTAAATGTCCCAAGCATATTTATGAATTCTCTAAATGAAGGGATGCGTTGGCCTTTGACTATTTTTTTCTTTTTATTCATCGTACCTTTTAATATAAGCGGAATGAAATAACAACCATGTAAAAAACCAAAAAGTACATAGGTCCAGTTAGCACCATGCCAAATTCCGATAATCGTAAAGTTTATCAGAATTGCTATAATTAATCCTAATTTATTATAATCTCTGAAAGCAATACTTAACGGGGTGAATACATATTCAGTTAACCAAATAGTTAATGAAATATGCCATTTTCTCCAAAACTCCGCGATGTTCTGTGAGAAAAGAGGGAAGTCAAAATTCTTTGTGATAGTAAATCCTATTAAACGGGAAAACCCAATTGCCATATCTGAATATCCTGAAAAATCAGCATACAATTCAATGGTATATAAAAATGCAGCGAACAATAAAGAACTTGCCGGGAATGTTTGATAATGGTCAAATGCCTGATTTGTAAATGCTGCGCAATTATCTGCAATCACTGCTTTTTTAAATAAACCCCAGAGTATCTGCCGCAAACCATCTGTCGCCTGACTGTAATTGAATTCTCTATTCTTTTCTAATTGAGGAATAAATAATTTTGCTTTATCAATGGGGCCGGATAATACAGTTGGAAAAAATGCCACGTAAGAAAAGAAAACTATCGGGTCCGTAGTTGGTTTGCTTTTTCCTTTATCAATATCTAATAAATAACTGAGGGTTTTAAATGTAAAAAAACTGATGCCTATTGGTGTAATAATATTTAATGTATGTACATTAGCATTTATTCCGGCTAATTGCAAAGCATTGTGAAACGAAGTAATAAAAAAATTGAAATATTTAAAAAATGCAAGTGAGCCAATACCCTGAATTAAACCTATACAAACAAACAGCCTTTTATTTTTTGTGTTTTTCGCAATAGAAATTCCAAGGTAAAAATTCAATACTGAAATACCGACTAAGAAAAACAAAAAACGCCAGTCTGCCCACGCATAAAATACATAACTGCCTGCCAGCAACAACAAATTTTGTAATTTCAGATTTTTATTGAAAACAAACCAATAGAAGATAAAAAATATTGAAAAAAATATTAGAAATGGTATGGAATTAAAAATCATTGCGTTTATTCTGTTTCTTTATCCTTATTGATGTTCAAGAACTGCAAAAGTAAATAATTTTCTTCAGGAATCAATGGTAGCTTAGTCATAAGCAAGGTGTAGATTTCCAATATTTTGAATCATAAATATTTCCTTACCAAATCGTTAATATATTTTCAGATTTTCAAATTTGAAAATTAAAAAGTATCTTTGCACCTCAAAATTGTCCTAAAAAATGGTAATTCCTGACTTAAGATTGATTTCCGGCAGATGCACACAGTATCTTTCCAGCAAAATTGCGGATAGTTACGGGCAGGATTTAACGCCTGTGGAAGTCATGCAATTCAGTGACGGAGAATTTGAACCGGTAATTACAGAAAGTATCAGAGGGTCGTTTGTATTTTGTATGCAAAGTACATTTGCACCGGCAGATAATCTGATGGAACTGTTATTTATGCTGGATGCAGCCAGAAGGGCATCAGCAGGTTATGTCGTCGCGGTTATGCCCTATTTTGGATTAGCAAGACAAGACAGGAAAGATAAACCTCGTGTATCTATTGGTGCGAAACTGGTAGCAAATATGCTGGTAGCAGCCGGAGCACAACGTATCATGACGATGGATTTGCATTCACCGCAGATTCAGGGATTTTTTGATATTCCCGTAGATCATTTAGAAGCTAACGCGATTTTTATTCCATATTTAAAAGAACTGGCTTTAGAAGATTTAGTATTTGCATCACCGGATGTGGGTGGCATTAAACGTGCAAGAAATTATGCACGTCAGTTTGATGCAGAGTTAGTAATCTGTGATAAACACAGAGCAAAATTTAACGAAATAGAATCCATGCGTCTGATTGGTGATGTAACAGGAAAAAATGTGATTTTAGTAGATGATTTAATTGATACAGGCGGCACTTTATGTTCTGCAGCCAATTTAATCATGGAAAAAGGAGCGAAGAGTGTTCGCGCATTGATTACACATCCAGTTTTATCAGGTAAAGCTTATGAGAAAATTGAAGATTCTTCTTTAACAGAACTAGTAGTGTGTGATACCATTCCTTCAAAATCCAGTCCGAAAATAAAAGTGCTTTCAGTGGCGCACTTGTTTGCAAGAGCCATCAGAAATGCACACGAGTATAAATCAATTAATTCATTATTCATACAAAAAAAGTAATTTTTATGCAAACCATTACCATTAGCGGAAAAGCTAGAACAAGCGTAGGAAAAGTTGCAACGAAAGCCGACAGAGTGGCTGGAAACATCCCTTGCGTTATGTATGCGGGAAACGAGGTGGTACACTTCACATCAACTCTTTCTGAGTTGAGAGGAATTCTGTACACACCAAAGTTTTTCAAAGCCATCATCAACATTGATGGAACAACACATGAAGCGTTGTTAAAAGATGTACAGGCACATCCTATTACAGAAGAAATTCGTCACATCGATTTTCATAAACTGACACCGGGAGTTCCCGTTATCGTTGAAATTCCAATCAGAGTGGTCGGACAATCACCGGGCGTAAAAGAGGGTGGAAAACTTTTAGTTAAAGTTAGAAAAGTAAAAGTGAAATCTACACCTGAAAACTTAAAAGATTATATAGATGTGGATATTACTCCACTTAAATTAGGTCAGTCTTTTAAAGTAAGAGATATTCAAGAAACAGGTTTTGAGGTGTTAAACTCACCATCTATTCCTTTAGTTTCTGTAGAGGTTACAAGAGCATTAAAATCAGCTGCAACAGATGCTGCAAAAGCTGAAACTGCTGCTAAGAAAAAATAGTCAATAACGATTGAATATTTAAAGGCCGGAATGCAAATTCCGGCTTTTTGTTTATTATAACTCACTGTTTGTGGATGAATTAACTATAATATTTGTAGATACATCCTTATATTTGTGTAACGTAAACTAAAAACAAACCGTCCAAATGAAATATTTTATAACCTTGCTATTCAGTGTAGCAATACTGAATGTATTTTCTTCTACTTCCTTCTGGCAAAACGTATCGTCTGATAATCTGAAAATTGAAGGCGAACGTAAAATAATTCCACAGATTTCTTCCGTAATAAAATTAGAAGATGTATCATTCAGAGCATTGCAGCAGAATATCCCCTCAGAACAAAGTGGTCGTTATTTAATTATAAGATTACCGGCACCGGACGGCTCTTTAAGAAATTTCAGAGTGTTTGAGCGTAGTACTATGGAGGCAGGCCTTGCAGAGAGATATCCTAGCATAAAAACATATCAGGGTATTAGTGTAGACAATCCAATGGTTACAGCAAAACTGGATTATACAGAATTTGGTTTTCATGCAATGGTTTTTAGCAATGAAGGAATTTATTTTATTGATCCATATACTAATTCAAACACTGGATATTACAACTGTTATTATAAAAAGAATTATACTAAGCAAATTGCAGATTATTCCGTTTGTGCCACAAAGACGCCGACAGATAATATCAACATTAACAATCCATCAGCTTACAGATTAGCTTTAGACAATCAATCTGCGACAGATATCATTTCGGATGGTAAGATACGTACTTTCCGATTAGCATTAGCGTGTACCATTGAATATTCAGCTGCAGTGGGCGGCCCTACGCCTACAAAAGCAACGGTGTTGAGCGCTATGGTTACTACTATGAACAGGGTAAACGGTGTTTATGAGAAGGAATTATCCATTCATATGAATCTGGTAACAAAAGAAGATACCTTGATTTTTATAACAAGCGATAGTTATTCTAACACTAATGGCGGCACAATGCTGGGTCAAAACCAAACGGTATGTGATCAAAGAATAGGAAGTGCTAATTATGATATCGGGCATGTTTTCAGTACCGGCGGCGGCGGCGTTGCAGGTTTGGGTGTTGTTTGTGTTTCAGGAAGCAAAGCAAATGGTGTTACGGGTTCAGGAAATCCTACTGGTGACGGATTTGATATAGATTATGTTGCTCATGAAATGGGACACCAGTTTGGAGGTAATCATACATTTAATGGTAATACAGGTTCTTGTTCCGGTAATAGAAATGCTTCTACTGCTTACGAGGTAGGCAGCGGTACTACTATTATGGCATATGCTGGGATTTGTACAGGAAATGACCCGCAACAACATTCAGATGATTATTTTCACAGAGCAAGTTTAAAAGAAATATTTAATTATATCAGTGGTACTTCATGTGCCGTAATTTCTACGCCAGGTACCGTTGCACCTACGGTAAGCAGCTATGTGAGCACTTATTACATTCCATACAAAACAGACTTTGAAGTTACGGCATCAGCTACCGACCCGGCAGGACATCCGTTGACTTATTGCTGGGAAGAATATGATATTGGACCAGCCGGAAGCTGGAATGCAACTAACAATACAACAGCACCAATATTACGTTCTTTTAATCCAAAATCTTCAGGAACACGTGTATTTCCTATCTGGGACAGTTTGATTAAAAACAATATTAAATATCTAGGTGAAGTACTCCCTGAGGTTGCACGTGATACAAAACTGAGATGTACGGTTAGAGGTTTGGATCCGAATGGCTGGGGAATGTTCAGTGCACCGGAAACCGATTTAACTTTAAAATCAATAGTTACTACTTCGTTATTCAGAGTAACCAGTCAGGCTACCGCTACTACGATAACAGGTAATACAAGTCAGATAGTTACATGGGATGTTGCTGGCACTACAGCTTCACCGATTTCAAGTGCAAACGTAAATATTTATTTATCGCTAGACAGTGCTCGAACCTTCCCGTATTTACTGGCATCTGCTACGTCAAATGATGGTAGTGAGACGGTATCAATACCGGATATCAATACCAATAATAAATTTTCAGCTCGTATTAAAGTAAAAGGAAACGGTAATGTTTTTTTTGACTTGAATAATGGCTGGATAAAAGTTAATCAGTCAGCACCTGTCTTTGCTGCTTCATTTACTTCTCCCAATTCTGGTTGCCAGGGTTCAAGTATTACATTTACAAATACTTCAACAGGTAGTCCTGATTCAGTTCGATGGTCAATAAGTGGAGGAACACCTTCTACTTCTACTTCTCTTACAACTATTCAATCAATATTCAATACAGCAGGAACTTTTACTATTAGTTTAACTGCTTATAAAGCCGGTGTTGCGAGTACGCCTTTTACTGGAAATGTTATAGTGAACCCAATTAAGACAACAAATATATCAAGTACAATCTGTCAGGGCGATAGTGTAACGGTTGGTTCTTCCGTTTATAAAACAACAGGTGTATTCACCACGCATTTACAAACATCATTAGCATGCGATAGTGCAGTAATTTTAAATCTTACAGTTAATCCGACCAAGACAACAAATATATCAAGTACAATCTGTCAGGGCGATAGTGTAACGGTTGGTTCATCTGTTTATAAAACAACAGGTGTATTCACCACGCATTTACAAACATCATTAGCATGCGATAGTGCAGTAATTTTAAATCTTACAGTTAATCCGACTAAGACAACAAATATATCAAGTACAATCTGTCAGGGTGATAGTGTAACCGTGGGTTCATCTGTATTTAAGATAACGGGTGTATTCACTACACATTTGCAAACCTCATTAGCATGTGATAGTGCGGTGACTTTAAACCTTACCGTAAATCCAACCATGACGACAAATATATCAAGAACGATTTGTCAGGGTGATAGTGTAACAGTAGGTTCAACTGTATTTAAGATAACGGGTGTATTCACTACACATTTACAAACATCATTAGCATGTGATAGTGCGGTAATTTTAAAACTTACCGTAAATCCAACCAAGACGACAAATATATCAAGAACTATTTGTCAGGGTGATAGTGTAATAGTTGGTTCATCTGTGTTTAAAATAACTGGCGTATTCACTACACATTTACAAACCTCATTAGCATGTGATAGTGTGGTAATTTTAAACCTTACCGTAAATCCTAAGAAAATAACAAATATCAGTCAGGCAATCTGTTCAGGTGAAAGTGTAACGATAGGTACACAAACGTTTAACACAGATGGTTTACATACAGTAGTGTTGCAAACATCTTCAGGTTGTGACAGTACAGTAAATTTATCTTTAACGGTGAAGCCAATTCCGGCAATTGTTTTTTCACCTACTGGACCGGTAATTTGCGCAGGAACACCAATAGATATTACAGCCCGTTACATTGCAGGTGCAACTTGTATGTGGAGTACAGGTAGCGGAAGTCGGACAATTACAGTATCACCAACTGTCAATACTTATTATTCCATTACAGTTACAAATGATGGCTGTTCTTCTAAAGATTCAGTTTTAGTAAAAGTTAATCCAACAAGAACAACAAGTGTCTCACGTATTATTTGTCAGGGAGAGAGTGTAACTATTGGCTCAAGCGTTTATACTACCACAGGAATTTCAACTACACATTTACAAACATCATTATCGTGTGATAGTGCAGTAATTTTAAATCTTACAGTTAACCCGACAAAGACAACAAGTATCTCACGTACTATTTGTCAGGGAGAGAGCGTTACGATTGGTACAAGTATTTATACTACCACAGGAATCTCAACTACACATTTACAAACATCGTTAATGTGTGATAGTGCAATAATTTTAAATCTTACAGTTAACCCGACAAAGACAACAAATCTCTCACGTACTATTTGTCAGGGAGAGAGCGTTACGATTGGCACAAGTGTTTATACTGCAACAGGAATTTCAACTACACATTTACAAACATCATTAACATGTGATAGTGCGGTGGTTTTAAATCTTACCGTTAATCCGTTACCATCAACACCATCCATCACCCAAAGTAATGATACGTTATACAGCAATATAATTATAGCAGGCGCAATTTATTATTGGTATAAATCAGGTGTCTTAACTGCAACAACTTCAACGCCATATTATACTCTTACCGCGACAGGATTGTACACACTTAAAATAAACAAGAACAATTGTGAGTCCGCAGTGTCTGCGTCATTTAATGCAGTAGTTACAGGTATTAAAGTAAATAAAACAGAATTGCAATTTGCAGTCGTTCCAAATCCGAATAGCGGTCAGTTTGAATTAAGGGTAACTGCTGAAAAAAATGATAGTTATCAGTTAGTATTGTATAATGTAACAGGTCAGGAAATCAAAAAAGAAGAAATGAATGTACAAAAAGGATTGAATGTGAAGCAATTCAATTTGAATAATATTGAGAAAGGAATGTATTTCATTTCATTAATTGGAAAAGAGGGGGTTGCAACACAAAATATAATTGTACAGTAACAAAATTAAATTCGAAAAAATAGTAGATTTGAGGTCAGTAATTAATACTGACCTCTTTTTCTTTGTATAAAATAAAATGTCAAAATATCTCATCATAGGACTTGGTAATATTGGAAAAGAATACGAACACACGCGTCATAATATAGGTTTTGATGTGGTGGAGGCTTTATGTAAAGATTTAGACGGTACATTTGAATTAGGAAGATTAGCTATATATGCAAAAACATCTTTTAAAGGAAAACAACTGCACATTATCAAACCGGTTACTTACATGAATCTAAGTGGAAAAGCAATGAAATACTGGCTGAATGAACTACAGCTCCCGATAGAAAATAGCCTTGTAATAGTTGATGACTTAGCATTGCCATTATGTACATTACGTGTCCGAGGTAAAGGTTCTGATGCAGGTCATAATGGTTTGAAATCCATAGCGGATGAATTAATGACAGAGGAATATCCGCGATTAAAATTTGGTATCGGTAGTGATTTTCCAAAAGGCAGACAAATTGATTTTGTTTTAGGAAAATGGAGCGTTGATGAGCAAATACAAATAGATTTAAAATTAAATGCTGCAGTGGAAATTGTAAAAAGTTTTTGCACTACAGGATTAGCAAATACGATGAGCAGTTTTAATAATAAATAATTTTAAGTAATTCATACAACGTACATCGCATGTTGTATTATAATACGCAATACTCACTACTAAATACGAACAATGAAAATATTTTGCGTTGGTTTAAATTACAAGGAGCACATTGTTGAAATGAAACATTTCAACTTTCCTGAAAGTCCTGTGATTTTTATGAAGCCGCCAACAGCATTGTTGAAAAACGGACAGCCATTTTTTTATCCGGATTTTTCAAGTGATGTACATTACGAAGGAGAAATTGTTTTACGTGTCTGTAAGAATGGGAAAAAGATTGATAAAAAATTCGCACATAAATATTATGATTCTTTTACACTGGGTTTTGATTTTACCGCACGCGATATCCAGACTGAACAAAAGAAAAAAGGATGGCCATGGGAAATATCAAAAGGTTTTGACGGTTCTGCTTTTATCGGGGATTTTATTCCCTTAGAAAAAGAAAAAATAATTTCGTTTTCGATTAAAAAGAATAATGAAACTGTTCAAAAAGGCGATACATCCATGCTGATTTTCTCCTTTGATGAAATAGTAAGTTACATATCTAAATTCTTCAGCTTACAACAAGGAGATTTGATTTATACAGGCACACCGCAGGGCGTTGGCCCGGTGCAAATTGGTGATATTCTCGAAGGATTTGCCAGAGATAATCTTTTGGTAAAGTGCGAGATCAAGTAGGTTATAAGTTTATAGGTTAATTACGCATAAATTTTGTTTTCAATAGAACTTTAGTTATTTTTATCCTTCTTTAAAATTAATCATTCACAATTAAATAAACTTTTTAAAAATGCCTTATTTATTCACATCAGAATCAGTATCAGAAGGACATCCGGACAAAGTAGCTGATCAAATATCAGATGCATTAATCGATAATTTTTTAGCATATGATGCGCAGTCAAAAGTAGCATGCGAAACATTAGTAACTACCGGACAAGTAGTATTAGCAGGTGAAGTAAAATCAAAAGCATATTTAGATGTTCAGGAAATTGCCCGTGATGTAATCCGTAAAATCGGTTATACAAAATCTGAATACATGTTTGAAGCAAATTCCTGCGGAATTTTTTCAGCAATTCACGAACAGTCTTCAGATATCAATCAGGGCGTTGACAGAAAATCAAAGAAAGAAGATTTCGAAACAAAAGCAAATGCACAAGGTGCAGGTGACCAGGGTATGATGTTTGGTTATGCAACGAAAGAAACGGATAACTACATGCCCTTAGCATTAGACTTAGCTCATAAAATTTTGCAGGAGCTTTCTAAAACGCGCAGAGGCGGAAAGGAATTGAAATACTTACGCCCGGATGCAAAAAGCCAGGTGACTATTGAATATAATGACGTTAACCAGCCGATTCGTATAGATACTATTGTTGTTTCAACACAACATGACGATTTTGATTCTGATGCTAAGATGTTAGCGAAAATCAAAAAAGATATTGTTGAAGTTGTTATTCCAAGAGTAAGAAAACAATTGAAACCATCTATCCAGAAATTATTCAATGATAAGATTACTTATCACATTAATCCGACAGGAAAATTTGTAATCGGTGGTCCTCACGGAGATACAGGTTTGACAGGTAGAAAAATTATCGTTGATACATATGGCGGAAAAGGTGCGCATGGTGGTGGAGCATTCTCAGGAAAAGATCCAAGTAAAGTAGACAGAAGTGCGGCATATGCAACCCGTCACATTGCAAAAAATTTAGTAGCGGCTGGTGTGGCTGATGAAGTATTGGTACAAGTTTCCTATGCAATTGGTGTGGCAAAACCTTGTGGTTTATTCATTGATACATATGGCACCAATAAAGTTGATTTGACAGATGGTGAAATTGCTAAGATTGCAGAAAAAATATTTGATATGCGTCCTTATGCTATAGAGCAACGTTTCAAACTGCGTAATCCGATTTACAGCGAAACAGCTGCATACGGTCATATGGGCAGAAAAAATGAAGTAGTGACTAAGATTTTCAATAAAGGAAAAGACAACGAGAAAAAAGTAACCGTTGAGTTATTTACCTGGGAAAAATTAGATTATGTAGATGCCGTAAAAAAAGCATTTAAAATTAAATAATCAATATATAAATGCTGGTGTTCTTCACCAACAAAACAAATAAAAACAGTCTGTATTTTACAGGCTGTTTTTATTAATTATAGTTTATTTTCAATTATAAATTATCTGTTTAAGTATTTCTATGAATTCAGCATATAATAATTGGCAATTGAAGCATATAAAACTCAAAACCTGATTAATTTTCTAATTAATTTTTCCATTTTAAAATTTACAAATTCGTACATTTGTACGTATGACGCACGAAATGAAATTAAAGCTACTGGAGCAAAAGAAACAAGAAGCATTGCTTGGTGGTGGACAAAAACGAATTGACGACCAACATAAGAAAGGTAAACTTACAGCCAGAGAACGATTGGACTTATTATTGGATTCAGGTACGTTTGAAGAATTAGGCATGCTTATAACACACCGTGCAACTGATTTTGGTATTGATAAAGAAAAATATTTAGGTGATGGCGTCGTAACCGGTTATGGTAATATCAACGGGCGTTTAGTTTATGTTTTTTCTCAGGATTTCACCGTTTTTGGTGGTTCGTTATCCGAAACACA
>JAYVPA010000230.1:0-3261 GCA_043757615.1 Sphingobacteriales bacterium
TTCCTTATATCATTGCTATTCTAGGATTTTTATTATACGTCAATACTTTCACAAATAATTATGCACTGGATGACGAAACGGTGATGGCAAAAAACACTATCGTCACTAAAGGTATCAGGGCTATTCCTCAGATTCTCATGACTGCGTATCGGGAAGGTTCGCAGGATGCGCAGAAAAATTTATACCGCCCATTGTCGTTAGTGATGTTTGCTGTAGAGTGGCAGATTGCGCCAAACGTGCCATTTTTAGGACATCTTATCAATGTTTTACTATATGCACTTACCGGATTTTTGCTGTATAAATTATTACGGAAATGGTTTCGGGAAAAACATCCTTTTGTCATTTTTTCTATTGCAGTTTTATTTATTGCCCATCCACTGCATACAGAAGTCATCGCTAATATTAAAAGTCGTGATGAAATTTTAGGTCTGCTATTTGGCATTTTATCTTTAAGTGCTTTTTACGAATATGCTGTAAAAAACAATAGCAAAAATTTAGCACTTGGCTCCTTTTATTTTTTCTTAGCTGTTTTGTCAAAAGAAAGCACCGTTACTTTAGTCGCAGCAATTCCTTTGTCATTATATTTCTTTACAAAACCCGAAGACAATAAAAAATATATTTATACGATTATATCTTTAATAGCTTGTGTCGGTATCTATTTCTTATTACGCAGAATTGCCATAGGAGGTTTGGTTACATTTAATAAAATTGATGTGCTGAATAATTCTTTAATGGCTGCTGACAGTAAACTTGACAGATTTGCCACAGCCATAGTATTGATTGGTTATTACATCCGTTTATTTTTCTTTCCGCATCCGCTGAGTTTTGATTATTCACTAAACTCCATTCCTATTGCTTCGTTCAGCGATATTCGTTTTATAATATCAGCTGTTATACTTATTGCCGCGGCTGTATACACTATTATTAATCTTAAAAAAAAAGATGCCATAGCATTCGGTATTTTATTTTTTGCAATTACCTTATCCATCGTTTCAAATATTTTTGTCATCATAGAAGCAACGCTTGCGGAACGGTTTATGTATCTGCCATCTTTAGGTTTGTGTATTGCTGTTATTATTGCACTGGAACGGTTCACTAAATTTTTTGCACAATCTAATTTCTCTTTTGTATCCATTTTAAAAGAAAACAAATCATTCAGTATCGTATTATTTATTGTGCTGATTTTATTTTCTGCAAAAACATTCACCAGAAATTTTGACTGGAAAGATAACCTCACGTTGTTTTCTGTTGATAAAGAACACAATCCAAACAGCTATAGAAATCTTTCGGGTTATGCAACTGAATTATACGGTAAAAAAATTCTTCCTTTAAAAGATGGTGACCCGCAGAAGCTAGAATATTGCAGAGAAGCTGCGGGTTACCTAACTAAAAGTCTTACTATAACGCCTTATAATTTTAGTTCCTGGAGTTTGCTTACTTATTGTGATGTTCAGCTGAAAGATTATCTGCAGGCACAAAACGCTTTTGAAAACGGCTTAAAATATTATTCGACTAAAGTGCCTTCATTGGATAATTTTTATATGCTTGGTGCTAATGCATATTATTACTCAGGAAATTTAAACAAGGCACTGGAAACAGCAAAAGCTGGTCTCAATATCGCAGATACCAGCGCTTCTTTATGGAATACTTATGGTATGGTTTTAACTGAAACCAATGATTTAAAAAATGCGCAGGCTGCATTGACAAAATCCTTGCAGATTGACAGCACTGCGGCTGACACCTGGTATAATATGGGTAACTGGCTGGCAAAGAGCGGTAATTATATTTCTGCTATTGCTGCTTATAGTAAAGTAGAAAAATTAAATGCTGCTATACTGACTACTGTAAATGCGTATAACAATACAGGTAATTGTTATGCAGTGATGAAACAATACGACAAGGCATTAAATTTTTTTCAAAAAGCACTGGCGTTTGAGCCCGGCAATAAAAGTGCACTCCAAAATATTGCAGTGACGTATACTAATTTAGGAAATACTGAAAAAGCACAGGAGTATAATGCAAAATTAGCAGCACTAAAATAATTATTGTACAAAAGTAGAATCCGATAAGCTTAACAGAAATGATTTTAAATCTGTTTTCTGATCTGGCGTTAAATCCAAACCCCAATGTCCAAGAATTTCTAAGCGCTTATTAGCTTTCTCCCGCATGATAGGTTCTAATGTAGGTGAACCTTTTGGTCCTGCGCTGTAAAAATCAATCACTTCATCTAAGGTTGCAAAACGTGCATCATGCATATAAGGCGCAGAAAATTCTAAGTTGCGCAATGTCGGGATTTTAAATCTGCCGTAGTCTGCAGTATTGCCTGTAAATTTTCCTAATCCAAAATCTGCAAAATCAAAAATGGAAGACACTGTATCTAATCCATTGTTTGCAAAAGTTCTGTCGGGTGAAATAAACACTTCGGGTGCTGTTGTGCTGTGACAATGAAAGCAATCTCCTTTTTCCGTTTTAAAAATATCCAGTCCACGCAATTCTGATGCTGATAAATTTAATTCCCCTCTTGTATATTTATCAAATTTTGAATTATATGACAATAATGTTTTTTCAAATTGCTCAATGGCTTTTGTAATTAAATCTTTTGTTACTGTTTTTGTTCCGAATGCTTTCCAGAACATATCTACGTATTCCGGATGACGTTGTATGCGTTGTTCTGCAACTGCCAAAGGTAAATGCATTTCCAAAGAATCTTCAATAGGTTTTGCAGCCTGATCACGCAAAGTGTTTACACGACCATCCCAGAAAAAACGGTCTTTCTGCCAAGCCAGATTAACCAGCGTCATTGAATGTCTTGGTCCCTGCATATCATCCACACCTCTGCTTCTTTGTCGCAGATCAGAAAATGAATTTTCCTTTTTATGGCAGCTTGAACAAGATATGGTTGAATCTCTCGATAATATCGGATCGAAAAATAATTTTTTACCTAAAGCTATTCCTTCCAGTGTCATTGGATTGGCTGCATCTGTTGGCATAGCTCTGAAATTCTGAATAGATGGTGCTATATATGCTGTAGTTTTTGGAGCAGTGTTATCTGTTGGTACAGAATCTTTTTTACATGCGTAAAATGACAATGAAAGCAATAGCATCACAAAACAAGCTGATATGAAAAACTTTTGGTTCATTTAATTTAATCAGGTTTAAACAAGGTTGTTTTAATACTATTTACAAAGCTATTTTTAATCGCAACACCGCGCTGAATTTCTGACGGCTCACTATGATTACTGAAATTAGTAATCTGAAAAG
>JAYVPA010000231.1:0-3228 GCA_043757615.1 Sphingobacteriales bacterium
TTTGTTCCGGCCTTTTGTCTTGGGGTTTGCTGTTATTATTTTCCCTTCTGTCATCGCAATGATTAATGGTGTTATGAATCCAACAGTTACCGGAACGGCAGCAATGGTAACCGATTCTAATAAAGCCATTGAAGTATTATTGCAGAAGAAAGAAGAAGCCATCAAAAAAACAGATGTATGGAAAATGTATGTAGGAGAAACAGGTAGTGGCGATAGGGACAAATGGTATAAATATACCCATCCAGATGATGCTCCTTCAGATGAAGGGTTCTTTGCCAGTGTAGGAAATGATATTCGATTTGCAATGGCTAAAGCTTCTTACAACTTTCGCAATTCTATTAAGCAATGGATGAGTGAGGTGCTCAGGGTATTGTTTGAAGCAGCATCACTTTGCATCAATACAATCCGAACATTTTATTTAATAGTGCTTGCCATATTAGGGCCACTTGTTTTTGGCATTGCAGTCTTTGATGGTTTCCAACATACACTCACTGTTTGGATAGCCCGGTACATCAATATCTTTCTTTGGTTGCCGGTCTCCAATATATTCGGAAGCATCATTGGCAAGATTCAGGAAAATATGCTGAAGGTAGATATTGCCGAGGTGCAGGATTATGGCGATACTTTCTTTTCACCAACAGATACAGCTTATCTCATTTTTATGATTATCGGCATCGTTGGATACTTCACTGTACCGAGTGTGGCAAATTATATTGTTCATGCTGGTGGCGGCAATACACTCCTTTATAAAGTCACCAGTCTTACCTCAAATAGTTCCAGAAATATTATAAATACAGCTTCGTCTGGAGCCGGTATGGTTGCTGATTCATTTGGCAATGCTAAGTCAAATACATCAGGCAGTATGGCTTCCAATGGAGTAAGTGGCGGCTATTTTAATGAAGGTGGTGGCAATAAATCAAATGGTTACATGCAGGATAAATTATCAGGAAAATCCTAAGCTATGTTTAAAGAAACAAAAAATATTGATTCATCATTCAGGCACATTAAAGTATTCACATTTCTTATTGTAGCAGGGTGCGTTATACTGTGCGGTTTTGTATTGTATAAAAGTTACGAATTGTCTGCAAGGGTACAGGATAAAATATACATACTAGCTGGAGACCAGGCAATGGAAGCTTTTGCTTCTAAAAGAAAAGATAACGTGTTAGTGGAAGCTAAGAGCCACATCAGTTTATTTCATATCTACTTCTTCACTCTTGACCCGGATGATAAAGTGATAGAAAAAAATATCTCAAAGGCGCTATATATGGCAGATGCTTCGGCAAAAAAGCAATATAATAATTTAAAAGAAACAGGTTATTACGCAAACATTATCGCCGGTAATATAAGTCAGCAAATTTCTATTGATAGCGTTACTGTAGATATTAAAGTGGAGCCTTATTTCTTTCATTGTTATGGTACAGAAAGAATAATCAGACCTAATAGTATTGTTACCCGGAATTTAATTACACAGGGCTATTTAAGAAACGTTTCCCGTTCAGATCATAATCCACATGGATTTTTGATTGAGCGGTGGGAAACGCTGGAAAATAAAGACATTAAAACAGAGAACCGATGAAACTATTTAAAAGAAAAGAAGGCCGGATAAACATACCTGATAAAGTAGCTACTGGCATTGCAAATGGAATACTAAAATCACAACGTTGGTTTGCAAATACTTTAGAAAGCCTGACCAACAAATGGAAACAAAAGCAGCAATGGATTTTTTTATACACGGTATGTTTCCTCTTTGGAGGACTGAGTATTGCTGCAATGGTGAATTCTTTTAAAGTCCCTGAAAATGCGAAGGCAGTTATACCTAAATCAATGACATTTCCTAAAAACATTTATAAAGAGGACAAGGCTTTTCTTATAACCGAAAACGAATTTCAAAAAGTGCAGGAATTTAAGCGTACACATCCCAACCTTGTAAAAGAAAGGCCGGGTTTATTTGACAGCCTTGTACTTATTGAACAATCTTATTATTCACAAAAAAAATAAAACTATGAAAGAGAAACATTCAGCTAAGTTTTTACGGCAAAGGAAAATGATGCTGGTTTTGCCAGTGTTAATAATTCCATTTGTAACAATGGGATTCTGGGCATTAGGAGGTGGACAAGGACAGACAAAAAACAATCTTGCGGATAATAGCAAGGGGTTAAACCTGCAACTGCCTGATGCCAATTTAAAAGATGATAAAAATGCAGACAAGCTTTCATTTTACAATGAAGCAGATGCTGATTCTTTAAAACGGGATGAACTTTTGCGTTATGATCCTTATTATAAAGATTCCATTAACAGCAGAAGGAATGCCATCATGTCTGATACTGGAAATTTGCTAAATACCACTCCGCTGTATAGTGGATTGTATCAATCCCCTTACAATAAAACTGCTGATGCCAATGAGCAACGAATTCATCAAAAGATAAATGAGATTAATAAACAAATTAATAAGCCTGATAATGGTACTCAAACCAATAGTAATCCCAATCAGTCTTCTACAAATAACGATAGCAATGAACAGTTTTCAAGTGAAGTTGACAGGCTGCAGGATATGATGCAGCAAATGAATGGCAATCCGGAATCTGACCCTGAAATGCAGCAGTTAAATGGAACACTTGAAAAAATATTAGACATACAGCATTCCGATAGAGTAAAAGAAAAACTCAAAGAAAAGTCATTGAAGAATAAGGAACAAGTTTTTATCGTTACCAGGCAATTTGTGAAAAACAATATCAGTTTTCTTGATACCGGCAAAAGTAAAAGGAATGCTGAAAACAAATTTTTTGGTGTAGAAGAGGATGCAGATTCCGAAGAGCAAAATACTGTTGAGGCCGTAGTTCATCAAACACAAACTTTAGTAAATGGCGCAGTAGTAAAAATGCGCCTGCTGAATGATATTTATTTAAATGGCTCATTGGTTAAGAAAGGCAATTTTGTTTTTGGTATAGCCGAATTAAATGATGAAAGACTTGAAATAAACATTAACTCAATCCGCAACAACAATTCGCTATTTCCAGTTAAACTTGAAGTGTTTGATATGGATGGCCTCCCCGGCATTTATATTCCCGGTGCCATTTCAAGAGATGTTGCCAAGCAATCAACAGACAATGGCTTGCAGCTTTTGGAGCTTACTTCAATGGATCCATCATTCAAGGCACAGGCTGCAGCCACCGGTATAAATGCTGCTAAATCTTTACTCAGTAAAAAAGTTAAACAGGTAAAAGT
>JAYVPA010000232.1:0-3223 GCA_043757615.1 Sphingobacteriales bacterium
ACCCAATATTTTTATTTTTTGAACTCCAATAATGAGTTAGATATGTTTCATCAATTACATGAAATAATATTGGATTATCAATAATGATTTCGTAGGCATTGTCATCATAATCATGAATTGAAATTACTAATTCATTTTCATAAGATAATTTATCAAAAAAAACTCCAGTATCTGGTATAATGGTTTCCCATCTTAATAAAATAATATTATTTGTATTCATGATTATAAAAAATGTTGTACGAAGGAAGCAATATGAAAAACATTTAATAATTCAAATATACAAATCTCACAAAAATAAAATCTTCAAAAAATATTTCATTTTAATTATTTCATTTTCAATCACTTATAATTTAATCAAAAATAATTTTCCAAAAATTTATGGAATCTGTGTGCTGTTTGTCTCTAAATGGGTGAAAGAAGTTGAGAAGTGAATGTACTTTATCGCGAAACAACATGATCATCTTCTTAGAAATTGATTTTTTAACGTAATTAAAATTAAAAACATGTCAGCAATCAGAAATCAAGTACAGTTAATCGGAAACTTAGGACAAAAACCCGAAATCAAAACATTTGGCGAAGACAAGAAATTCGCAAAATTCAGCATCGCAACGTCAGATTATTACTACGACAACAAAGGCGAAAAGAAAGAACAAACACAATGGCACAACGTTGTTGTTTGGGGCAAACAGGCAGATGTTGTAGAAAAATATCTCGACAAAGGGATGCAGGTTGCGGTTTCAGGAAAAATCACTTATCGTAATTATGACGATAAAGACGGCAACAAAAAGTACATCACGGAAATTGTAGCCAGCGACTTTATAATGTTAGATAAGAAAAACTAATTTTTCAAAAATCAAACAGGTACTATATACATCATATAGTGCCTGTTTTTAATTTTAAGCAAAATGAATAAAACAGATATACTTACAGAAGAAAAGGTTATCAATAAAATATACCTGATCAGAGATAAAAAAGTAATGCTGGACAGAGATTTAGCAGAAATGTACGGGGTAGAAACAAGGAGATTGAATGAACAGGTAAAACGTAATCTAAAACGCTTTCCTCAGGATTTTATGTTTCAACTCACACAAAATGAAGCAGATGCTTTGATGTCGCAATTTGCGACATCAAAGACAAAAGGTGGTCTGCGAAAATTACCTTATGCTTTTACAGAACAAGGTGTTGCAATGCTTTCGAGTGTATTGAATAGTGACACAGCAATAGATGTAAACATCAAAATCATAAGGATATTTACCAAAATGAGAGAAATGTTGTTTACAAACAAAGACATTTTATTAAAATTGGAACAACTGGAGCAAAAAATTCTAAAACAGGATAATACAATCTCAAAACATGATGATGATATGCAAATGATATTTACTGCCCTTAAACAATTATTAGTACAGGAAGAAACACCGAGAAATCCGATAGGTTTTAAAATATAACCGATTACAAAACAAAAATTGTTTTTCGGATGTTTATAGTTCTTTGTACCTTTAAAACTCAATAGATACAATGTCACAAAAAGCATCTGACCCCGCTGTACAGGCGGAAATAGAAAAACATTACAGCGAAATCCTGAGACTTTTAGGAGAAGATTCCAACCGGGAAGGTTTACTAAAAACTCCGCATCGCGTAGCAAAAGCTATGCAGTTTCTGACACACGGTTATGAGTTAGAACCTATTGGAATCATAAAATCCGCGATGTTTCATGAAGACCATAACCAGATGGTAATTGTGAAAGATATTGAATTGTATTCCATGTGCGAACATCATATGTTGCCGTTTTACGGTAAAGCACATGTTGCCTATATTCCGAATGGCGCTATCACAGGTTTAAGCAAAATTGCGCGCGTTGTAGATGCATATGCCCGTCGATTGCAAGTTCAGGAAAGATTGACTGTTCAAATCAGAGACTGTATTCAGGAAGCGTTGAATCCTTTGGGTGTTGCTGTTGTTATTGAAGCAAAACATATGTGTATGATGATGCGTGGTGTGCAGAAACAAAACTCAGTAACTACAACGTCTGCATTTACGGGTGAATTTGAAAAGCAGGCAACGCGTTCAGAATTTGTAAAATTAATCAGCGCACGTTTATCGTAAATACGCATTGCATGCGTATCAAAAAATAAAGCGATGCAAAATAGAATTGTACCTTTGGAAAAATCTAATGGCAAAAAAAGCAATTAGGTTTTTTTTCAAAATATTTCTTTAGGCATTGAAAGTGACAATTTGTGCGCATTGATTTAAGTTAAAATAACCTACAAAACACATTTTTTAAGGTAAAGAGCAGTAATTTTGAATCTGCAAGTAAAAAATATGAAGCGTACTCACATTATAGCCTTGGTTTTTGTAGCCGTATTGGTTGCTTCCCTGACAGTTATGCTGGGAAAAGGGTTCAGCCGTTATGAGAATTTTGAATCTGCATATGCCAAACAAGGCAAAGAATTTACGGTTGTTGGTTTAATGAATAAAGAAAAAGGAGTTGAATATAAACCTGAAATCAATCCGAACCAGTTTTCTATGTATGTTAAAGATGACCAAAATGTAGAAAGATTGGTAGTAGTAAATAAAGCAAAACCACGCGATATTGAGAAGTCGGAAAAAATTGTGGTGACAGGAAAAATGAACGGCGATACTTTTGAAGCTAATGACATTTTATTGAAATGTCCTTCTAAATATAAAAACAGGGAACAACAAGCTAATAACGGCAGAAATGTTTAATTTACTCACGACTTACTCCTCACGACTTACGACTATTATATGAACATTCACTCTGTTGGTCAAAATATGTTGTTCGGTCAGGTTGGGCATTTCCTAATCATTTTTGCATTCGCCACTTCCTTAGCTGCCTGCATCGCTTATTTCTTCGCAACTATTTACAGAGCTGATTCATTGAAATCATTTCCATGGATAAACTTTGGAAGAAAGTTATACATCTTGCATGCAGTTTCTGTTTTCGGAATAATGGCTTGTTTGTTATTTATCATTCACGGACATTTTTTTGAATATAAATATGTTTGGGAGCACACGTCTAAATCATTACCTGTTTACTATCAGTTTTCTGCCATGTGGAGCGGACAAGAGGGAAGTACGTTGTTGTGGATGTTCTGGCATGGCGTATTAGGCTGCATCTTAATTTTTAAAGCTAGAGACTGGGAAAGTCCTGTATTATCTTTTATTGCATTAGCACAGGTATTATTGGGTTCCATGTTGTTAGGGA
>JAYVPA010000233.1:0-11777 GCA_043757615.1 Sphingobacteriales bacterium
ATATTCAATTTGAATTCAGGATCTGCGCAGGCAGAAACATCTCGAACAAAAATTTCATTTTGCTTATCCAAATGTGCTACTACCTTTGCCTGTAATTTATCAAATGCCTCCGGAGAATAAGGTTGATTAATATGATTCCAGTCAACCGAATTTTCGGTCAATGCATCTTTCACCGTAAATTTATCTTTAGGTGAACGGCCTGTAAATTCGCCGGTATCAATACACAAAGCACCTGTATCATTTAATAGACCTAAACCTAAATCAAGTGTGCGTTGTATCAATTCATCGCGGGTAGAATTCCAATTGGCTGCTGCATTATGAAAACCAAGTTTTGTCAAATCTGCGGTAGGGTTCTTAACGCCTGTATCATTCATTTTTAATGAGTTTTAATTAGGACTCCAAAAATACGGAATTTGTTTTGAAATAAAATACTCAATATTTTGGTAACATTGAAAAAGACGCACAATTTATTATCTAAACTGTGATTTTTGTGATTAATGTGATTTACAGGATTTTATATCGCATGAATTATCCTATTCCATAAATCATATTCATCAAGAAAATCATGCAAATTACAGTTCAGACAAAATAAAAAAGTCCCGTTCATTGCTGAACGGGACTATAATTATTCTGCAAAAAGCATCTATGGAATATTAATTACCTTCTTCCATTTTTGTTTTCAAATCAGAAAGCGCACTTAAGTCACCTAAAGTAGATTTTTCAATCTTGCTGTTTGTTTTTTCTACAGCTTCTTTAGTTTTCTTAGCAACTGCTTTTTTCTCCCCTTCTACCGCTTTTTTCTCGTCGATTTTCACATCTTCGTTTACACGTGTGTGAGATACGATGATACGTTTGTCATCACGGTCAAATTCCAGGATTTTGAATGGTAAGATTTCTTCAACATCCGCTAATTTACCATCTTCTTTTTTGATATGGCGAGTTGGAGCGAATGCTTCAATACCATAAGGTAACTGAACCACAGCACCTTTATCTTCGCGTTTCAAAACAGTAGCTTCGTGTGTAGAACCGATTGGGAACAAGGTTTCGAAAGTATCCCAAGGATCTTCTTCCAATTGTTTGTGTCCTAAAACGATTTTTTTGTTATCTACATCGATTTCTAAAACGACAACATCCAGCTCATTACCAATTTTTGTAAATTCAGATGGATGGTTGTAGCGTTTTGTCCATGATAAATCAGAGATATGAATCATACCACCAACTACATCGTCTAATTCTACAAATACTCCGTATGGTGTGATGTTTTTCACTAAGCCTTTTAATTTGCTTCCAACAGGATATTTTTCTGAGATGTGTTTCCAAGGATCTTCGCCCATTTGTTTTAAGCTCAACGACATTTTACGTTCGTCTTTATCCAAAGTAACTACTACAGCTTCGTATTCGTCGCCCAATTTGAAGAAATCGCGAGAGTTGATTGGCTGGTTGCTCCATGTAACTTCCGATACGTGAATCAAACCTTCCACACCAGGTACGATTTCTAAGAAGGAACCGTAATCTTCTATGTTAACGATTTTACCTTTTACTTTAGCTCCTACTTCAATGCCTTCCGGTAATGAATCCCAAGGATGCGGTTGTAATTGTTTTAGACCTAAAGAGATACGTTTTTTGTTGTCATCATAATCAATAACTACTACTTGAAGTTTTTGATCCATTTTCAATACTTCATTTGGATGGTTGATACGTCCCCAGGAAATATCTGTAATGTATAATAAACCATCAACACCACCTAAGTCGATGAATGCACCGAAGTCTGTGATATTTTTGATAGTTCCTTCCAACACTTGTCCTTTCTCTAATTTTCCGATGATTTCCTGACGTTGTGATTCTAAATCACTTTCGATTAACGCTTTGTGAGAAACTACCGCATTTTTTATTGCTTCGTTAATTTTCACCACTTTGAATTCCATTGTTTTACCAACGAACTGATCGTAATCTGTGATTGGTTTCACATCGATTTGAGAACCCGGTAAGAATGTTTCCATCCCGTAAAGGTCTACGATTAAACCACCTTTTGTTTTGCTGATGATACGACCTTTTACAATCGTGTCATTTGCGTTTGCTTCGCAGATGTAATCCCAGGCTTTAGTTAATTTTGCTTTTTTACGAGACAACACCAACTGACCTTTCTTGTTTTCTTTGTTTTCAACGTAAACATCTATTTCATCGCCGATTGCCAGCTCAGGAGTATCTTTAAACTCTGATTTTGGAATCATACCGTCTGATTTGAAACCGATGTTTAAAATAACATCAGCATCTGTAATTGCTGTTACAATAGCTTTTACGATTTCGTTGTCTTCTACTTGTTTGAAAGTCTGGTCGTAAAGAGTTTCCAGCTCTGCAATTTTTTCTTTGGTGTATCTGTTAGCACCACGTTTACTTACGTTCCAATCGAACTCTTCTGCTGTGATAGCCGGAATCTTTAATTCAACGGTTTCTTGTTCGATAATTTCTTTTTCTTTGTGAACCGGAATGATGTCGTCTACCGCATCTAAAACCGGAATTTCTGGTTTGTCTGTCAAAATTGACTAATTTAAATGGTTAAAAATTAAAAAATCTCACCTAAATTCTGAGTTAAGTCTCAAAAATTTGGACTGCAAAGATAGGATTTAATGCTGTATTTTGAGTTATGATTACTAAATTATTTTGCAAAAAAAGTTAATTTAATGGGTTTTTAACAAGGAGAAACAATGAATTAGTGTTATCCAATAAATTCTTGGACCATATATAGAAGCAAAACCACTGATATTTATACGCAGGCAGGCAGAAAAATCCACGAATAATAAATGAAAGATTAAAGCACAGTAATAACCATACAATAATGAATTATAATTCAAAAAAAAAGATTAAATTCACAACAATTAATTTAAATCAAAAGATATGTTTAAGAAATTTACAACGGCTGACAAATTACTATTTATAGCAGCTCTTTTATCGTTAATCTTTTCCGAAATACTTTATTTTCAAGGAGAAAAATCTGACGGAACTTTTATTGGAATTTGGGTTCCATCAATATTAGCATTTGGTATTTATTTAAAACTAATTAACAATTCAAAAAATGATTGAAATCATCCCATATTTTGCAGGCCTTATAACTCTCCTTTTTGGCTTTGGCTTCGCTTTAGCTATTACAGAATCTGACAAAAAAGATAGCACTACTGAAAAAGAAAGCGAGTAATAATGTAAAAAAACACAATGACAAATTACCTAATTGCAGCACAAATTATTGTAGCAACATCAGTTGCCTATATTTGGATTTTTCGATATGATGTAATCATCAAGGAATTTAAACAATTTGGACTAAGTGATTTGACCAGGACTTTTATCGGCGCATTCAAAATTTCGTTAGCAACTTTGTTAGTTACCGGTATTTGGTTTCCGCAATTAATTCCTATACCTGCTTTGCTAATGGGATTATGCATGTTAGCTGCACAATATTTTCATTTCAAAATTAAAAATCCCTATATCAAACATTTGCCATCGTTGTTTCTCTTGATTTTATGCGTCTTTATAACATATTTTCAATGGAGATAATTTACATGAATTATTTAATCATTTCCTGTGTTTTAATATCAAGTTTCTCTTTTCTAGCCTATTCTATTTCATATTTCGCTTCTCCTCATATGAGGGAAGAATTTAAACGGTTTAATTTAGAAAAATTAGCACTATTTACAATCATGTTAGAAATTCTAGGTGCTTTAGGATTATTAATTGGTTTACTATTCAGGCCTCTTTTACTTATATCGTCTGGTGGACTTGCAATATTGATGTTGCTTGCCTTATTAATAAGAATCAAATCAAAGGATAGTCTCTTAGTTTCTTTTCCGGCAATATTTTACCTGGTTTTAAATACATTTATATTCTATTCCTATATTAATGAATAACAGTATTGCGAAAACAGCACGAACATAACACACAGTTAAGCGGGTCATTCTGCTAATCCTCTGCTTCGGCAAAAACGTCAGCAATAATTTGGATAATATGCTTCGCATAAATTAGCTATTTTATAGACCGTCATCGTCGGTTTTTACAGCTTTACCGCTCAAAAAATAAAAGAGAAAATCTTAAGCCAATTTCATTTCATTTTCATAAAAACGGTTGGAGCGTTTAAACGTGCCTATATCATTGAAGCGGAAACCTTGTTGCTGCATTACCTTGTGTGATTTGGAAGCGGTCATCTGGCGTACATAAAACGTTTCGTTTACAACGAAATGATGAATGGCATGTGTGCTGCCAAAATTAAAGCAAAAGATTTGCATCGGCATAAAATACCATTTGTTTAACACCTGCGTTTGCTGCATGATGTTGCCGCTTTCCACATCGCCGTAATAATGCATATTAGAAGTGATAAAATGAAGACTATACATCCTGAATAAATTCGGAGCAATCAATATCGCTACTAATGGATTTATCCATCTGAATTGCGCTTCAACAATTGCAGGACTCTGATATCCTAAATTAAAAAGGGAAGAAATAAAATGAACAGAATAATGCAATAAAAAGAAATACCATATTAAGTATAATGCAAATGTAAACGGCATCATTCCGTATATTTTTAATTGTTTAAATACTAAAGCTTGTTCTTTAGAAATCTCCCCTCTTTTTACGGCATCGATTACATCCCTGCGTATTAATGCTCCACGCAAAATTCCTCCCAGCAATACATCAGCCACGGTAATAAATCTCCGGAAATTCCATTTTTCTCCGTTGGTTACACCACGTTCTTCAATATCTGTTTTTGTCCCGGAAACTCTGTGATGATGAAAATGTATGTCTCTGCGAAACCAAGGATTGATAGTCATCGGACGAAAAACCCAGACACCGAGCATCATTAAATTATGTACAAATTTATTTTTTTTGAAATACATGAAATGAATTAAATCATGTTCCAGTTCATGTAAAAAAGAAGTCCAGAATGCTACAGAAAGAAAAACTGCAATAGTTGGAATTTTATGTTGCAGATATAAAACTGCAGAAAGAATAATCATTAAAATTGAAAATAAAAAAATGAAAAAACCAATTGCATTCTGATGTTGTAAGAACAGATATTTTGAGCGGATTTCTTTGCTCGCTAGCTGCACTTCTTTACGAATAATTTTGGTGCGATAATCATCCGTGATTATATCGTTTGCTTTATGTTCAATAACCATTTCCATTGTATGCTAAATTTACAACAAAATTAGATGCAATAAAAGGTTTTGTCATTGATAAATATCAATGCGATATTAACTAAGCATTAATAAGTTCCATTGCTTTTTTGCAAATCAGTTCTATCTGCAGGTCTAAGGTGAGATTTGTAGTATCTATTTCTATGGCATCCGATACTTTTGTTAAGGGCGAATCCGCTCTTGTAGAATCAATCCTGTCTCTATGTAATAAATTTGCTTTTAATTCTTCCAATGAAAATAATTTTCCCGATTTTCTAAGCAATTCGTCTTGTCTTCTTTTGGTGCGCACATCCACATCTGCAGTCATAAAAAATTTCAATTCTGCATCCGGAATCACCACGCTTCCGATATCTCTTCCTTCCATCACCACACCTCTTTGTACAGCCATTTTTTGTTGCTGGGCTACCAGCATTTTTCGCACATTACTCATCGCTGCCACTTCAGAAACAATGGCTGCCACACGCGGCTGACGAATCTCCTCTTCTACATCCACATCATTTAAAAAAGTATGATGCACCTCGCCAACTTTTCTGAAATCTATAGAAATTTTTGGCAATGCATCTTCTATGCCTTCCGAATTATCCAGATCTATTAAATGCTGTTGAAAGTTTAAGGTTACTGCTCTGTACATCGCACCGGAATCTATATATATGTAGCCTAAATATTTTGCTACACGTTTTGCTGTAGATGATTTTCCGCAAGCTGAATAGCCATCTATGGCAATATTGATTTGATGATTTGGTGATTTGATGATTCGTTAGTTTTATGAATTAAAAATAGGCATTTCATTATCAAATTAGCACGTTATCAAATCAGCTAATTACTTTGCTTTCTTTCCGAACTCGTCTAATTTTATTCTGAATGTCAGCTGATGATCACTGCCTGTTCTGTGATATTGTGCATACGAATAGTCAAATGCAAACTGTTTGATATTAATTCCAAAACCTGCCGTAATTCCTGAAAATCCTTTTTTCTTTCCAACGCCTAATTCCTGTCTGCGCATATGGTTATAACCGAACCGCAAACGTACAGGTTTGCCCGCTTGTACTTCTGCACCTATCGCGATGTGACGGAAAATATTATCAATGATTTGTGTACCCTTATTTACCTTTTTAGGAGTTCCGAACAAAGTAGTTTGTTCTTCTTCAGGAAATTTTAAATTCCACACCTGCAAATCATGTGCAGTAACACATAAGGTAACCGGTATTTTTTTGAAACGCTTAGAGACAGATAAATCCAGTTGCAACGGCAATTTTTGTCTTGCATCGCCTTTTATATATTGTTTTAATTCGACACCTGCATTACGAACGATCACACTTGCAGCCCAGTTTGTTTTTGGATTGTGATACCCTAATGCTACATCAGTTGCAAAACCAATAGATGTATATGTTTCAAGATGTGAAATAATAAATTTCAAATTGACACCATAATAAAATTTATTCCAGTGTCTGCCAACGCCGACCTGTATATTAAAATCTGCAGCGTGAAAAGTCCCTGTTGAATTTCCTGCTGCATCACGTCCGTCAAATTTTCCATAGGATGCATACTGCATGGTATATGCGAGTGTTGATTTTATTTTCGGATGATAATAGGCAAAAGTGATATTACCGATATTCGTTTTGTCGGTGTAAAAAGCATTACTGACAGATAATTGTTTATGAAAAGAACTGTCTAAAAAACAAGGATTTGAAACCGATAATGAAACATCGGCATCTTTAGAATATTTGATACTCTGGAATCCTCCACCTAAGCCTTCCATGCGGGCAGATGTCGGAAACTGTAAAAAATCATAAATGTTTTTTCCGCCAATTTGCGCGGATGCTGATTGGTATAAAAGAAAACAAAATGCTATGGTAACGATTTTCTTCAAAATGATGTTACAAAATAAGGCAAGAATTTTAGATTATCAAACCCATACCCCCTATTTATTCGAAATTTTAAAACACATAGACATATAGCGTCTTTTGCGAATATCATTAAAAGCATTCTCAAACATTTTAGAAATCAAAAGATAGAAAAGGGGAAACATAGCAAACTCGTCTTGGCGAGAAAGGAAATCATGTTTATCATAAAAATCAGATAAATCATGGTTCAGACAATTAAATCAATACAGCGTCCCAGTCTTTCCAGACGGGTTCATAATTTTTAGATTGTATCATCGCTGCAATTTCTTTTGGAGAACGGGAATCATGTATTTCAAATTGTTTTAATGCTTCAGAATCTGAATAACCGCCTGGTTCTGTTTTACTGCCCGCGCTCATAGAGGTGATTCCATATGGTAAAACTGTATCCCTGAATTGAGCTCGTTCGCGTGAAGAAAGTGATAATTCAACATCCGGAAAACAAATACGATACGCACAAATTAATTGCAGTAATTCTTTTTCTGACAATACAGATTTTGGTGTCAAATCTCCTTCGTGCGGACGAATGCGTGGAAACGAAACAGAGTACTTTGTCTGCCAGTAATTTTTTTGTAAATAATCTAAATGCAATGCATTAAAATAACTATCCGTTCGCCAATCTTCCAAACCCAATAATACTCCAATCCCAATCTTGTGAACACCGGCTTTTCCTAGCCTGTCGGGCGTATCCAGACGATAATCAAAATTAGATTTTTTACCTTTCGGATGATAGGTTTTATAGGCTTCTTTATGATACGTTTCCTGGTATACTAACACGGAATATACTCCTGCTTCTTTCAGCAATTCATATTCGTGTTGTTCCAGCGGTTGTACTTCAATGGATACTTGTGAAAAATGCTGTTTGATTAATTTTACAGCATGTACTAAATAATCTATTCCAACCAGTTTATCATGTTCACCTGTTACCAATAAAATAGTATCGTAACCATAAGATTTTACAATCTGTATTTCCTGTAAAATCTCTTTGTCGCTTAATGTTTTTCGCGGAATTTTATTGGTAAAACTAAAACCGCAATACGTACAAATATTCTGACATTCATTACTCAGATACATCGGAATAAAAAGCTGTATATTTTTCCCGAAACGTTCCTGCGTTACGCGCTGACTTAACTGCATCATTTCTTCTAAAAATGGCAAAGCGGCAGTCGAAATTAATGCTGCAAAGTCTGCTAAATTAAAGTCTGCATTTTGCCCTTTTAATATTATCCGTTCCACATCAAATTGATTAACATCAATTATCTTAGTTTGTATATCATTCCAGTTATAATATTCTATTTCTTCTATAAACATATTCAATTGAAAATCAATGTATTATTTTTTACATCTTGTTTTCCATACAAATTTACAAACATCCTGCAAATTACACATTTCTGTATTGATAAATTAACAAACATATATGCAACATTATGGTTATTTTTATATTCCTGTCTTTAGTGTAGATGCAGGTTATTGAAGATGAATGTGTATGAAGAAATTTTACATTTTACTTTTATTATTTTTTTTGTTTCGGATTGCTGAAGCCGCATTAATTATTTCAGACGGTTTAAATAATTCTTCTGCACTATTTTCAATAGCGGGTGGTGCATATTATAACGGAAATTCTGCTGCCGGAGACCGTCCGGCATCATCACCGTTTGTATCAGAAGGCACCCATTCGTACGGTGCAAATAATACCTCAGCTGTTTTAACATCCTCTGATATCAATACCCTGGGTTATGCTTCCATAACTATGACATTTCGTGTTGCGGCATTTTCTATCAGCAGTACAGGAAATGGTATGGATGGACCCGATTCGATAAAAATTGAAGTAAGTCCTGATGGCGGTACAACCTGGTGGAATACCTTAAAAATAAACGGAAACTCCAATTGTTACTGGTCTTATTCTGCAACAGGTAACGCAAGTACGGCTTATGATGGAAACAACACACCGGTGCTTTTTACCTCGGGTGGCGGCGGAAGTCGGACAGCAGACGGTTACAGCACAGCAACAATCACGGGTTTGCCGGCTGTTTCAAATTTACAATTCAGAATCACACTCTTAAATAATTCTTCCAGTGAGCAATGGGTAATCGATAACTTTCAGGTAAACGGAACATTGACCTGCTCACCACCAGCCGATCCGACAGGCAGTATTACGATATCTGCCAATCCATCTTGTGGTGCTGCAACATTAAGCTTTCCTGCAGGTTCAGGAGTTGTTGTAAATTACTGGGAAACAACATCTTCCGGAACAAATACAACTTATCGGACAGCCGCTAATTATTCTTTAGCAGCCACAGGTACCATCTATGTAAGATCTTACGATTCTGTTGCAACCTGCTGGTCGCTTAACTCTATAAATACAGGAACGGTTACCATTAACAACCCGGTTGCTATTACCACACAACCAGCAAATCAATCAGTAACAGCAGGAAGCACAGCTACTTTTTCAATTATTGCAACAGGTTCGGGCTTGAATTACCAATGGCAGGAAGACCAAGGTGCCGGTTGGAATAATATCGGCAGTAATTCAGCTTCCTATACAACACCTGCAACTACCGCATTGATGGATGGATGGCAATACCGTTGTATTGTAAGTGCTGTAGCGCCTTGTACGGCTGATACTTCCGCTACAGCAACCTTAACCGTAACGGTGCCGCTTTCAGCCGGCTTTGATGCGGCTTCCGGAAGTGTAATTGAAAATGCAGGACCTTATCTGATTGGTGTTACCGTAAATACTGCTCCTCCATCCAATTTAGTATTGCGTGTAACAGATGCAGGAACAGGAACCGCTTCGCCTGTTACGGATTTTACATTTTCAACTACCAATCTTACTTTTTTAACGTCAGGAACTTATCCGCAGACACAATATGCATCTGTTACCATTTTAAATGATGCTACTCCTGAATCTAATAAATATAGAAATTTTACATTGACAAGAATCAGCGGACCGGCAGTTACGCCTTCACCGGCAACCCATCAGATGACCATCATCGATGATGATGTTTTAGAAGGCGTCGTCATTAACGAATTTTCGCAAGGTGTAAACAATGCTTCCTATGTTGAATTAGTGGTGATTGGAATTCCCGGAACCACAGTTGATTTAAGGGGTTGGATTATTGATGACAACAGCGGCATTTTTAGCGGCGGTTACGGCAGCCAGTTAGGTATTGCTGACGGTCATATAAAATTCAGCAACATCTGTTCCTGGGAAAAAGTACCGGTAGGTTCTGTTATTGTAGTTTATGCCGATGACCAGACAGGCGGCACTCCCCTTAAAAATGATAAGATTACAAGTCTTGCTTTGGCGGATGATCCTACGGATGCGAATTTGGATTATGTGTATGTAGTAGGTGTTAATTTTTATAATTCAGGTCAATGTGCTACTGCAAGTCTGAACGATTATTTTTCCAGCGATTGTAATTTACCAAGTAATTCTTCCTACGATGCCTATACACCGGCAACTTATGTAAATCCGGATTTCGGGACCGCGCAATTCAGAAATTCAGGCGATGCAGTGCAGGTGCGTGACCAGTCCGGTACTTATTTTATGGGTTTATCTTATGGAAGCAAAGGTGCTGGTTCCAGTTGCGCCGGCTGTGCCATCAGTGCAGCGAATCATCCTGATTATGCAACATACGCAGCGAACTCCTTATACTTTTCAGGAACAAACAATGTTACATATGCATTTCAGAATACTAATGATAACGATTACAGAAAACTAAATAACTGGACAAAAACAACAACTGCTTCTCCAAATGCATTAGAAACTCCCGGCACCTGGAACAGTACGAATAATCAAACATGGATTCTTTCTTTAAGAGGGAATTTTGATGTGGTGATGGATAATCAGAACTATACTTGCCAGTTGAGACAATTTGAAAGCAGGTATTATTTAGATGCCATTGATAAAATTATTTTCTACATAAAAAATAATGCCAATATAGATCATGGGGATTTTACGGCTGAAACTATTTTGCATGATGATGCAACAGTAGGATTGGGTTTTCAAAATTCAAACCTCACCGGAACGCCTTTATTTATGATTAAAACCTGGGCAGCTACACCAACGAATTACAGCTCACCAAACTATAAAATAAAATTCTTTGTCAGCACACAGGAGTTGCAGGATTACTGTGATTATATCAATCCGATTTTAAATGCATTACCAGGATATTATACAGCGCACAACCATACACCTGCTGAAGTAATCGGACATTTAAAAATTTATAAAACGGCTACAACAGACAGAGCATGGACGGTGACGTCTGATGCTCAGGTAGAAATTAAAGTTCCTGTCACCGGTACATATACAAGTGCTACAGGTGTTACTTACACCACTTTTGAATACGATGGTTTTACAGGATTTTCCGGATATGCCTTAGGTGATGTGGTAACGCCAATAATTGGTTTACCTGTAGAATTAATAGCTTTTGATGCAAAATGTAAAAATGATGCAATCAGCATAAACTGGACAACTGCTTCAGAAAAAAACTCCAGTTATTTTGAAGTGGAACGTTCTTTTGACGCAATACATTTTACTGCTATACACAGAACTGCTGCGGCGAATAAATCCAATCAAATTAAGAATTATCAATACACTGATGAGTATCCTTTACCCGGAATAAATTATTACCGTTTGAAAGAACAGGATATTGGAAATGCAGCTCCAACTTATTCCCGTATTGTACAA
>JAYVPA010000234.1:0-3147 GCA_043757615.1 Sphingobacteriales bacterium
GATACTTATCTTTTTGAAGATGACAATCTTAATGTTGGAAACCAAACATATACTTACAAGGTAAACTTAGTAGATTACTGTTTTAATACCCATACATCAGATACTGCAACTACGATACGTCTCGGAATAAAAATAAAAAACAACAATAAAGCTGACATTTTATGGAGCGGTTTCGAAATAGACAATATTACTTTTGACAATTTTAAGTTGGAAAAAATTAACGGCAGCGATACTATTGTCTTAGGTAATTTCAACAGAAATCAAACGAGCTATCTGGAAACTGCTTTGTTTGATTATTCTGCAGATTCTTTAGACGAAGTGTGTTATCGGATAACAGCTTTGTTTGAAAATAACAACGATAAGACACCGCGCGAAACGCTGCAAAGTCATTCTAATATTGTTTGTGTACAGCCTGAACCTAAAGCATTTGTACCGCAAGCATTCACGCCATCAGGACATAATAAAACATTCAAGCCGTTTTTTTTATACGCCAAGCCTGATAATTATGATTTTAAGATTTATGACCGCTGGTATCGTTTAGTTTATTCTACCAATGATATAAACGGCAGCTGGGATGGCATATCCGGCAATGGTGTTCCTGCTCCCTTAGATTCCTATCTCTACATCATTAAATTCAAAGGCAAAGACGATAAGGATTATATGCAGACAGGAACAATAATGCTGTTGCGCTAATCCTTTATTTTCTGCTTGCACAAAATTTCTGCTTTTAAATCTTACTCTATTTTGTTTATGTTAGAACTCTATGCAGGAATTTTTACATCGTAGGTGCGTTTCTCTTTATTAATCATTGAATAATCACGTATCCACGGATTGTAGATGCGCAATAATTTATAACTGATGTTATTTTGTTTGGCAAAACTTACCCAATTCATTGCGCCCGAAACTGGTTGTGTACTGAATTTAAATTCAGGATACATGTCTTCCTTGTTTATGTAAAATCCAAAATCTTTTGGGTTCTGATGAATTATTTTAAGGGCGACAATTCGCTGCACATAACGACTCGTTTCCGTATTCAGCAATAAATGATAATAGGCTGTTTCGCCCTGTAATGACTGCTGCCTGCTAACGCCTGTCAGTCCCATATTATAACTGGCAGCGGCGGCAGTCCATGAACCTAATTGTTCTTTTGCATGCCATAAATATTTGCAAGCTGCACGTGTTGATTTTTCCAGATTGTAGCGTTCATCTACTTCATTGCTTATCACTAACCCATATTGAGTTCCTGCAGATTTCATAAATTGCCAGAAACCGGATGCGCCTGCCGGAGACACCACATTATCCAGATTGCTTTCTGCCATAGCCAAATATTTAAAATCGTCCGGTACATTTTCTTCTTTAAGTACTTTTTCAATCAATGGTAAAAAACGATTCGCGCGTTTCAGCAGAATGATAGTTGAAGACTGCCAATACGCGTTCACTGTTAATTCTCTGTCCAGACGCTCACGCACTTCCGGATCATCCAGAGGTACATCTTCACCTGCAAAAGTTACACTTGCAGGAATCTTTACGGCATAAACCGTTTGCATCGGCAGTGATAGATTTTCTTCTTTTGCACTTGTTTTTATAAACGGAAAATAACTTCCCGATGTGTCAATTGTTGCATGGAGAAATAATACAATAACTGCAAATGCAAAAAAACCGAGTGTAAGAAAAGTGATTTTATTTTTCATGTGTAATATTTTATTTTACCCTAAATCCCTAAAGGACTTTCCATTCTCCCCTTTAGAGCCGGGGGTTATTTTTTCTTGTAAACAGGAACTGTAGAACATGGCTCACCGAACATCAGTGATTTTACAACAGGCTGCAATTTTTTTGTGATTTCTAAATATGCTTCACCTGTGATTTTTTTTGTTCCACAACCTTTTATAACTATTTTTTCATCCGAATATTTTACAGCATCTATATTATTTAAATTTTGTAAAAACAATTTTTGTTCCACTTCTTCTTTGGTGCCAAAAAATGTAGCTGTTGTTTGCGATGACAAATAAGTAACTATCAGCATATAGGACCATTGCGGAATAATAGCATCTGCAGAACAAAATACTGCAACTGTTTTATCTTTATACATTGACCAATCATGTTGTTTCAACGCAGCTCTGAAATCCAATTCTTTTAATATCAATCCGCGGAATAAAAAATCCTTTATATCAAATGCAATAATTACTTCTTTCGTAAAAAAATCTTCCAAATCTATAGTGATTAAACCACTTTGCGCTACCTTATTGATGAGTTCCATTTTCTATTTTTATATCACTGAGGCGCACAGTGTTTCACTGAGCGCATAGTTTTGCATTAAAAATAAAACAAAAAAAGCGGAAAAATAGTTTTCCACTTTTTATTATTTAGATTCTGAAATAAGTCAGAATGATGAATACAATTAATAAATTTTATAACGGGTATCTTCTACTTTTGATTTTTTCATGATAGATTCAAAAATGCTCTGGAAATTTAAACGACTGATGAACATTTGCTGCATCTGTTGTTTGTACATACCAATGTCACCTCCCATTTCCGGTGCGTTCTCGTCAATTGCTTTTGGCTGAACAATAAATGCTGCTCTTTCACCTGCAATCGCTTTAGATGTTTTTCCAACAGCGATACCAAATGTAGTTCCAACTAACTTAGGTTCATTTCCTGCGCCTTGTACATATGGAGATGACAAACGAACCAATGCTGTATCCACTACTACTGCATCTTTTACTTTTGAAGCAATAACATGTAAATCTGTATTTCCTGCTGCTGCTTTATTTAATTGCTCCACTAAATCTTTTCCTTTCTTTTCATTGCGGATAACTAAAGAAAGTTCTTCACGCACATCTTCTGCTTTTGGCAATCCTTTTGCAATCACTTTGTTCAATTTTGCAACCATGTATTTTCCATCGTTATCAAAATCACTGATTACATTTGTTTTTTCCTGCTGGAAAGCCCATTGAACTAATTTACGTGCAGAACCAAGTTGTGGTACGTTTACCATATTTTGTGTCAGCACAATATTTTTTGCTAAGTTTTCTGATTTAGCTGCTTTGTCAAACTGTTCAGCAGTTTGATTTTTTTGCTGGAAAGCAACAGCTTTATCATATGCTATTTTTTCCGTTTCGTTACTCGGTGCCAACTCAACTGCAAAGT
>JAYVPA010000235.1:0-11737 GCA_043757615.1 Sphingobacteriales bacterium
CATCAAAGAAGAATTTGGACTAGGAGAAGCATTGAAAAGTAAACAAATAGCAGAACAAATGATAGAAGAAGCGGTATTTCTTTATAACAACTACAGACCTCACTTATCTTTAAACTATAAAACACCCACACAAATCCATAAAAAAATCTCTGACAACAAATCTTGTTATCAGAGATAAAGTACTATTTTTAATCCGTCAACTTATTTTAGGACGATACAGAATTGATTGTTTTATAAGGAAATAAAGCATTTCTAAAAAGATAATTATGATTAGAGTGAATAAATATTTACTAAAAGATATATTAACTCCATTTTGTGTATTTGCTGCTGGTGAAGAATACTCTAAAGATTTTGATAAAATTACCCGCACTGGCGCAAGTATGCGGTCAAGCAATTAGCGTTACGTACTTGTGCGAGCTATTATCTAATCTCAATAAACTATTATAGACAATAATATTGTTTAAATTTGGCACAAGTAAACAGCGCAAAAAGCAATGCTGCATACGTGCGCCAGTGCGGGAAAAGTGTCAAAACGTGTCGAAGAATGTATCAGTGGGATATGTTATAAACACGAAAAGAATAATCGGTAAATCTCCCGCCCTCGGCAGGTGTTTAGCTTTTGAGCTTTAGCGAACAAGCGTCACCTGCCGACTACAAGTCGAAACGAATTGAATCATTCAGCAAATCAAAAATCACATTAATAATTTTATAAATTTACGGAATGATTTATGAAGAAGACCATCCGCAGTTTTTCACAGCCACAATATATCAATGGAATTATTTATTAGAAGATGATAAAGTAAAAGACATTATCATAAACAGCTTAAGGTTTTTGGTAAATGAAAAAAGGATTACCTTATATGGTTTTGTTATCATGAGTAATCATCTTCATTTAATATGGAGAATAAAAGTACCACACCAGGCAAAAAATGTACAACGCGATTTCTTAAAATATACAGCTCAACAAATCAAATCTTACTTAAAAGAAAATGATAGAGAATTGCTTAATAAATGCAAGGTTGACCATCATGACAGGCAATATATGATTTGGAAAACACATTCGTTAAGCGTAGATTTATATAGTCAAAAAGTGTACGACCAGAAATTGGATTATATACATGATAATCCGGTGGAGGCAGGAATATGTAATTTGCCGGAAGAATATAAATATTCAAGTGCGGAACATTATATACTAAATAAAGGTGAATGGGATTTTATAGCAAATTATGATGAATAGTGCATTTCAAAATAAAAGGTCTGGTAGTCGGGAATTATTAATCTAAAAAATAAAATTTAAGGATTAAGCAACTTCAGTCAGTTGCTCATTTGTATGGCTAATTATTGTGCCATTCATTTTGTGAATCTTACGAACAATTTCGTGCGCTACTTCCAGACTTTTTAAACCATCCAACGCAGTCACGCGTGGCTCTGTATTGAAGATTAAACATTCTGCAAAACTGTTTAACTCTTCTTTTAATGCATCATATTCTTCCAGTACCATGGTTTCAGAATTCAGGTATTTTACATTTTCCTGCATGCGCAATGGAATAGAATTATGTTTCGCTGTCTCGGAGAGATTCAGCATTTCGGTTTCCCTGTGTAAAAAATCCAACGTGATATGATTGTCTTTTTGGAAGAACAACATCTTGCGCATTTTCTGTACCGACGTTCTGCTTGCCGTTAGGTTTGCAACACAACCATTATCAAATTCAATACGGGCATTTGCTATATCTATCTGGTCGGATAATACAGAAACGCCGCTGGCATTTATACTTTTTATATTTGCTTTCACAATGGATAAGACGATATCAATATCATGTATCATTACATCAAACACTACAGAATCGCTTGTCCGTTTCGCATCAAAATGCGACAAACGATGTGCTTCAATAAACATAGGATTGAGTTCCAGATTTTTCAAAGCTAAAAATGCAGGATTAAACCGTTCGATATGTCCGACCTGAAATTTGATACCTGCTTCCCGCACCAATTCAACCATTTTTTTTGCTTCCTCAAAATTATTGGAAATAGGCTTATCGATAAAAACATGTTTACCGAACCGTATTGCTTTTTCAGCATAATAAAAATGAGAATCTGATGGCGTCAGAATATCGACCGCATCACATTTTTGAATCAGCTCATCCACGTCATTGTAACATGTAACATCATAATCTTCCTCTATGCGTTTCAATTTGGACGGATCCATGTCAAAACAACCCACCACTTTGAAATAATCAGACTCCATCAATCTCTCGAGATGTTGAGAACCCAATCGCCCAATGCCTATTACGCCTATTTTTATCATAAAACGAATTATTGAGTGTGTAACTGAAAATTATCATTAAAAATAGCTTTGTATTTTATCGTATTCCGATTAATTAATCCACTCATTGTGTATTAACTTGAAGAAAAGTTGCTTAGTGTTATGAAAATCAGTTAATTATAGCAGAAATAAACTCGTCCTTTATACAATTTTTAAAATTCAAAAATTTAGGTGCTGTAGTTTTCTTAAGTGCTTATAGTTGGTTTTAATAATTTCTTTATGGTAGAATCCGTATTTTTGCAGCGTGATAGACGGTAAAAAAATAGCATTTCACACCTTAGGTTGTAAACTCAACTTCTCGGAAACATCCGCCATTGCCCGACAGATGCAGGAGCGCGGCTACAGGACTGTAGATTTTGACGGGCCTTCTGATGTCTATGTAATTAATACTTGTTCTGTAACCGACCATGCCGATACGAAATGCCGGAATATTGTCCGTAAGGCGATGAAACAAAATCCGCATGCTTATGTAGTAGTAATAGGTTGTTACGCTCAATTGAAACCAAAAGAAATTGCTGCAATAAAAGGAGTGGATTTAGTGTTAGGTGCTTCAGAAAAATTCAAGTTGCCGGAAATTATAACAGACCTGACAAAAAATCCCTGCGGTCAGGTGCTAGCTTCTGAAATATCAAATGCAAACTTTTTTGTGGATGCCTATTCTGTTGGCGACAGAACACGTTCGTTTTTGAAAATACAGGATGGCTGCGATTATAAATGTTCGTTTTGTACTATTCCATTAGCAAGAGGAAAAAGCAGAAGTGATACGCCTGAAAATGTGCTGAAGAATGCAAAAGACCTTGCTGCAAAAGGAGTAAAAGAAATTGTACTGACGGGCGTGAATACCGGTGACTACGGAAAAGGAATTGAAGGCGATTATAATTTCTTTGATATCGTAAAGCTACTGGATGAAGTGGAAGGGATTGAACGTTTCAGAATTTCCTCTATTGAACCTAATTTGCTGACGGATGAAATCATAGAATTTGTGGCACTTAGCAAACGCTTCATGCCGCACTTTCATATTCCCTTACAAAGTGGCAGCGATAAAATGCTGAAACTGATGCAGCGCCGTTACAAAAGTGATTTGTATAAAAGCAGGGTGGATAAAATAAAATCTGTGATGCCGCATGCCTGTATCGGTGTGGATGTAATTGTTGGTTTTCCACAGGAAACAGACGATGATTTTTTAGATACGTATAATTTTATCAATGCACTTGATATCTCTTACCTGCATGTGTTTACGTATTCTGAACGCGCAAACACAAAAGCAATTGAAATGGATGGCATAGTGCCAACGAATACGCGCAATGAACGCAACGCCATGTTTCGTACATTAAGCGAAAAGAAAAAAAGATTTTTCTACGAACAATTTTTAGGACAAACCGGCAATGCTTTATTGGAGCAAGAAAGAAACGGAGAGATGATGCACGGCTTCACTGATAATTATATCAAAGTGTCTTTGCCGTTTGATGCAGAAAAAGTAAACCAGATTGTTGCTGTGCAATTACAGGATATTGATAATGCCGGAAATGTAAATGCAGCAGTATTGCAGTTGGCTGATTAATCGCACCTCATTTATTTCATCAAATCTTCCTGTATCTTATCCACTAACCATTGTGAAGGCAACCCTTTTTTATTGTCGATAGCAAATGCAAAATTATCTGCCATGATTTCCTCCGGGTCAATAATGTATTGTGTGTTTTTTCCTACCTGATCAATAAAATCAGTAAAGTCAGTAAATGCATAAACAACAGGTTTTCCATCCATGTATACAATTTCTTTTTTATCCTTGCCTTGAACTCTTAAGAACCCAATTGTTACATAATCAAAAAAAATGCCTGTAGTATATTGCTTTTCTGAATATAAAATCATGGCGCACTCTACATATTCGCCGTCTTTTTTCAAGGTAATATAACTATCAGTTATCGGCGCATCAGGATTGGACATTTTGATTTTATTTAAGGAAGGCGGATAGCTGAGTTCATTCATTATTTTAAATCCGATAATGCTGTACATTTCTTTTTTAAACAAACTGTCACGGCGCGTCAGCACGTGAAATAATTCATGCGTTAATAATTGTTTCAGTTGTGCGTCCGGCTTTTTTAGTTCATTCTCACCCAATATAATGCAAGTGCCGCGTGTGTATCCGTCAGCGCCGCTTATATCTTTCATAGTAGATTTAATGAGATATACTTTTTCTGGAAAATTTATTTTAAATCCATTGTCTGTAATACTTTTATCGATAATATCTAACATGGAATTTATTCTTTTTTGTTCTTCCGAAGTCCACGCTCTGACTTGGGAAAGCGTGTTTTTTACTAACTCTTCTTTGGTGCCATCCTTTTTTTGCAGCATTGCGGTAATATCAAAGGGAGATAAATTATTCAGGAAAACATCAGGTGTACTTAGCAATGCAGTTGCTTTTTCTACACTTGCAAACTGAACCCTGACTTTATATGTGGCAACTTCTGCACTAAAACCGGAAGATAATAAACCAATAATAAAGATTCCGAAAAAGATAGTTTTTTTCATTTGTTTGTTTTGAGTTGTTTTCTTAAATATAAGTTAGTTTTTAAAAGCATTGTCATATACTTCTTTTGCAATGCGCGCAATCACAGATTCTAAGATATCATTTTCCGCATAAGCATCATTTACAAAAATTGCTAACGCAATATGTTTGCCATTTGGCAATGTAATAATTCCAACGTCATTAATGGCAGCTGTCATTCCATTTTTTGTGTCAGACGTTCCTGTCTTATGCGCGACGATTGTACCTTCAGGCAGTAGTTTTACGATTCTGTTCGGACCTGTTGTAGTTGCTGCCATTATCTGAAACAGGAAATCAGTAGTTGTTTTAGATAAAAATTTTTCTTTATAAAATTTACTCAAAATCTGTACCATCGCATTTGGTGAGCAAGTATTTTTATATTGATTTTCCCATTTCTTATGCATTCCTGCTTCGCTATATTTCATTTGGAAATCTTCAATACCTGATTTACGGATATATTTTTCTACGACCGTGGGTTTTCCTAAAAAACGTAAAAGTGCATCGCAGGCAATATTATCGCTTTTGGAAACCATATATTTTATCAGATTTTCAAACGTCACATTTACATTTCCGTTTGGAAAAGAATCGCGCAACGGACTCCAGGTAGACTTAATCATTTCCTGCGATGTAATATGTATTTTATGTTGTAAGGAAAACTCACCTTTATCAATTTTGTCCAGGATTGTCAGTGCAATAGGAAATTTAAAGACGCTTTGCATCACACAAGGTTCGTCCCCGAAATAAGAAATAATAGCGCTGTCTTCAATATTTAAAATGGAAACACTTACTTTTCCTTTAGCATCCCGAGCAATTGTTTTAATCTTTGCCAATAAATAATCTTTTTGCCCAAACGAAAAAAATGGTGTCAGCATAAATATTATCAACAGGCGAAATGATACAGCAATTTTCGGCATACATTTTGTTTAATATTGCAAATATAAGCAAGGAGATTTATCATTTTTTTGTAACTTGCTTATATATTTAATTTACGGTCAATTAATAAGAAAAGAGATGAGAAAGATCTTACTTCCAATTTGTTTTATATGTGTATATATACTAGGACTTCTAATCGTAAAAGGAGGCGACAATAAAATTCCGCCGGCACCTCTAAAAGATTTAAAGTCAGAAAAACGCAAAGCTGATTCTTTAACGTATACGAATTTTACTGTTGACACAAAAGATTTTACCTATCAGAGTACACCTAATGAAGTTTTACTAAATAACGGAATGAAATTAACGCTTGTGAAGCTGACGCGTTTCCCGATTCCGCGTGGCGTTGCTGTTACTATTCCGGATGATATCTCACAACGTTTTGCATATGAGCTGGCGGAAGTAGAAATAAAAGCAACTAACACTACTTCAGCTAATGTTAAATTAGGTTCGACAGCAACAGATGCATTATTTGTTTCCCTGAAATTATACGGAACAGAGACAGGTACTAAATCTTTTGTTTCACAATATCCTTTATCGTATGGTTCTATTTATTCCATGATGGAGCCTGCGCAACCGGGAAAACTGACTCCCGTATTTAAGGAAACACAGGCAATGATAAATGATACGTATAAACCGGGTCAGACAAAAACCAGTAAAGGTATTATTGTTTGTCTGGCAAAAGCGGCAAAACATATAGATAAAATCATCGTGAATAACCAAGAATTCGGTACAAACAAATCATACGGCTGTCCGGCTAATTTATAGAAATCTTATATCAGTAACTGTCAGTCCCTTTTACCTGTCGGCAGAGAGATGTAAAAGGTAATTTGTAATTTTGAGATTTCAGCTTTCGCGAGAACGACAGTTTGCAGAAACTAATTATCTTAGTATTTATAAATCACACTAATGCTGAATAAAAATATTCGATAATTTTGGATTCATTCGCTTGCTGTATTATGCTGCTGCATCGCATTTTTTTTCTGGTAAGACAACACTTGCTGTTTTTGTTCTTTATGGACTTTTAGAGTTTATTAAACAAAAGGTTTTGAGTTAAATAATTATACGACTTTTGCAATTACTGGTAAAGAGTTTTTACTGCGATAGTTTAAGAATTCAGCTCTGAGATTCTGTTTCACTTCTTCTTCTGTTATATTTAAAATCAATGCAGTTTCTTCTAATGAATTGCATTTCGTGCAAAGAAGATGTATAAGTCTTGATTTTTCTGATTGATTTAAAATCTTTGGATGTAAGTTATGTTTTGTCAATTGTTTTATTGCAAAGTTGTATGTGTATCTTAAAAGTGTAAAACACAGAGGAAAATTTATTTTATAAAAAAAACTTTCTTTTTTTAAATGAAGAAAAAGGTCAGCTAATATTTCTTCAGCAATTTTTTTATCATCGGTAAGGCTGCAAATAATTCCAAACATTGACGGAGCATATTTGTTATACAAATTTTCCCAGACAAAAATATTATCTATTTTTAATAATGACAAAAGGTGCTCATCTGATATTTTAGTTAATCTAAGAATGGATAAAATTGTTTATTTGAATGATAACACAAAGTATATCATTATGCAAACAAGGATATTACATAATTGTTTCTTTTGATAACATAATTCACATATTTAACTCTAAGAATATCAAAGTGTTTATATTTCTTTATTAAAAAACATACATGTGTTCAACAAAATTAAAACAGTTTCCTTTCGTAAAATTGTTTTACTATCCAGTCATCACAATATTTCGGATGAATTACTTTTTCCTTTCGGGCGTGTTTCCATAATTCAGAAAATGTATCCGGCAGTTTGTTGAAATATCTGAATGCGGAAGGAAGAGTGCCAAACATACATTCTGCTAATAAGAAATGAGCATCTTCTCTGGCTGATCCGGAAGCTCTTAGCATTTGACGTTCTGCAGGATTCTGTCTGTATTTTTTTACATATACAAATAACAGCGCGTGATAATTTGTATCTTCAGTTATAGCCGTGATAGAATTGTAACGCGGATGCGTTTTGTCAAGCATTTGCTGTAATTGTTTTTCCATTTCTTCCAGCCCGTCTTCAAACTGGTCGAGCAGTTGTAAGTCATAAACAGGATTAGCGTGTACGACTTCCAGTAAATGACAAATGATGGTATCGCGCGGAACACGAATGCCGATAGGGTCGGAGATGCCTGAAGGGTCGTTTAGAAAACGCAGTATCTGATGAAAAGTAAAATTTATCTTTTTTGTTTTATAATAACTTGCCGCACCTGGAGAAATAAAATATCGCAGCATATCAAATGCACCAAACCATAATTGTTTTTGCGTTGGAATATTTTCTATAAAACCAATCTGCTGTAATCGTGTTAAACGTTTTTTCATTGCAGGATAATAAAAAGTATTGAATATGGTAACAGCCAAACGCCCTGATTTATTCAGAATAATTTTTGGTGTACCGATGGCGCGCAGCATCAGTTTTACAGGATGCTGTTTTTGCCGGTCTGTTAGAGTATCATCATTACTTACATTTTCACTTTTTAAATAATCATCTAAGGAGATAGTTTTATTATCAGCAATGAAACGACCATAGCTATCTTTTTTTATTTCAGGTAAAATATACATTATTTCTTCTTTGCAATAATAATTAAATGTGTTGAAGTTGTTGATTCTGTTTTTTGATAAACCTTGCGTATTAAATTTATTAATTCAAAATTATTTTCTTCAAGATATTCTCTGAGGTATTTTTCTTCATGATAATAAACAAACACGGTGTGTTGTCCGTCACTGCTTGTTTCATAAGCTGATTTATTATAGTCATCTTCAATGACACTGAAATAAAATATTCCGTTATCTTTTAATAAAGTAGAACAATCTCTCATCAGTTTTATACATTCTTCTTTTGAAAGATAGGGCATGCAAAACCCGCACATGATTGCATCAAATTTAGAAGTCAGTATATCAATATTTCTGCCATCCATAATTTTAAAATCGACAGCGGGATTATTCTGTTTTGCTAATTTTATCATGTTAGGTGCAGCATCGATGGCAGTGATTTTACAGTCAGGTTTTTTTGATAATAAATACTTAGTAATATTTCCAGGTCCACAACCAACCTCAAAAATTGTTGGGTTTGATTTATCAATCAGACTGCAAAATGTATCGTACGTATCATCATATAATTCTACATCCATAAATTTATCCTGGTACATGGACGCAACTTTGTTCCATGTTTGAAATGTTAATTCAGAGTTGTCCATTATCAACTATTAAATTGCCTTAAATGATGATCGGCATGTTTGTAAGCAAGATATCCTATTTGTTCTTTATTCAGTGTTCCGAAAAATGCATGTATGATAACTGTATCAGAAGCATTGGCATATTCTTCGATTAATGCCATCCATTTATTTTTTTGTGCTATGACATCACCATCAGCATCTTTCTTTGTTTTGGCTTCTGGAACAGTCGGTACATTCTTGTCGAGAATTTTATCATCTTTCAAAAAACCTTTCAATGCCATTTTTCCAAATATGCGACCGATGAATGACTGTTTATATTTTGACTTACCCATGTACATTTCTTCCATTATGATACAATGCCGTATCATCTGGTACAAATTCATTTTTCCCCATAATGCAGGAGTGGTTTCATTCAGGGAGTTAATTCTGCTGATGATTTCATCTCTTGTTGTCTTATCCATTACTGATTTCATGTTTAAAAATAAGCAAAACATTGTAAGAAGCGAATGTAGAATGAGGATAAATTTAGCATAAAGATTGATAAAGCAGATTATACTCAAATCAGCACTTATGACATCCTCCTTACCTGCTGCTCTTCTATCCAGTCATTTGCTTTTTAATTACTTTGTCAATGATTTTATAAAATTATTAAGAGAATAGAGTTTAAAGTGACTTACTTATACAATAATCTATTGTATTCATAGCCCATCACTTCAGGTTTAATGTAACAAAAGTAGAATTTAATGTAGGACCAAATAAACTGTTTAATGTTATACCGAAGCGGTATTTCCCGGCAGCTAAATCAGGCACTGTAAAACGAATATTCAACTTTTTACCTTTATGAGACGCAATGCTGTTAATGGAAGAAGGGTAGCTGATTTTTTGTAAGAAAACTTCTTTACCTTTTATAAAAGCAGCACAAAGCTCAGCAGGAAATTCAGGATGATTAAAAAATAAACCTTGTGCCGTCGGATTATAAATCGTAATATTCAGTGATACAGAATCATTCGGATTTAAAGCTGACAGAGGATTCTCAAAAAATATTTTTATGCGATTGGTCGTTTGCAGATTATCAGTAAAAAAACCTTTGACGGTTTGATTTCCAATCTGATACTCTTTCGCTCTGCCTTCAACAGGAATACATACAAAAACTTTTTGATGCAGATATTTTTGTTCTTCCTGCCAGATATCAAATTGTGTTTGTCTGGAATATAAAGAACTGATTACAGCGGATTTCTTGCCTGTAAAAAATGTATATAAGGATGGAGCCTGATAAGAACCGTTGAAAATAACAGGGTTGCTGCCAGCCACTTTTTCAATCGCTTCATATTTTGCTTGTTTGCCATGAAATCCTATTTTTTCAGGCAAGAGATTAGTCACCAGTAAGATCCGTGTAATTAAAATCAGGATAAGAGTTGGTGCAATATATTTGTTGATATAGTCAGATAATTTTAAATCTTGTGCAGATTTAGATATTAGTAAAATAATCATCGGAATAGAAGCAGTAACGGTCCAGTGTGGTTCAGCATGACGGCCTGATGAAGCAAATGCAAAAAAACTGAAAAAGCCTATGATGATAAAATACTGTGCTCGTTCGAAAATATTCTTTGGTTTAATTTTTAAAAGAATAAATAGAACGGCTCCCAGTGTTATCGGGTTAAATACAACCAGCTGATTTGGTATATACTCCAGTATATATTTCCATTTAAAATCATTATCAATGTCGGCCAGATAATATTTAAAACTTGGAAAGCCATTGCTGTAATGCCACCAAAAATGCGGACTGATTAATACTAAAGCCAATAAAACAGCTGTCCAGAATTTAAAATTGCCTAATAATCTCAGGTTGGATAATACAACAAAGATGATTAGCAATAGACCATGCTCTTTACTGTAAACCAACCCCGACATAGAAACTGATAAGCACAGAAAAGACAAACAACTATTTTCTTTAAGAACATAACTATATGAAAACAGAAACAGCGCAGCAAAAAATAACAGAGGCGCATCGGGTGTAGTAATAAAGCCATACACTGAAAACATAACTAAACTAAAAGCAACAATAAAAAACTGCAAGGGTTTTTTTACAGCAGGGTTTTGTTGTCTGATAATTAGCCAGACAATTATCAGAGTGCAGGGCTGTAATACGATGGTAAAAAAACGTACACCTAAATTTCCTTTGAAGCACAAGGAGCTTAAATAAATCAACACAGCCACTAATGGAGGATGGTCAGCGTATCCCCACGCAAGACGTCTGGCATAAAGAGCGTAAAAAGCTTCATCGGGATGTATCTCTGTGAATACTGCTTGCAGTGTATTAATGATAAACCATACTGACAAGAAAAGAATAAAAATTGTGTTGTCGTCAAAGCTATTGAAGAAACATTTGTAATTCGATACAAAACTTTGTTCTTCATTCTTAGTATTTATTAGTACATCATCTTTTTCCAATCTGAAAGTATTATAAATACAATATAATTCTTTTTTGTATACAGACCAATAATATCTACTTAAGGCAAGATACATAATAAGTGAATCATGTAACTTATTTGCATATCAATATAAACTTACGAGGAATGAAGCTAATATCTTTGTATTATAAAAATTAGTTAATCAATAAATAATAAATAAAATGAAACACAAATCAATTATCCTTACACTTAGTATGTCTATTCTTTCCGGGATGTTTATTACAAGCTGTCAAAAAGATGTAATTCCAG
>JAYVPA010000236.1:0-11641 GCA_043757615.1 Sphingobacteriales bacterium
AAGTACAAAAAAATAAGATATTCCGCAACAATTCACCAACAGGTGAACTATCTTTTACAACAAGATTTATCACCACAACAAATCAGCTATCGTTTAGCCCTAGAAGGTCACGATACGGTGAGTCACGAAAGTATTTATTTGCATATTTGGAAAGATAAAATGGAAAAAGGAACGCTTTATCAGTACTTAGCACGCAAACAAAGAAGCAGAAGAAAACGTGGCAACAAAATAGATAGCCGAGGTCAGATAGTCAATAAATAAGCATTGACCAAAGACCAGCAGAAGCAAATAACAGAGAGAGATTTGGCGATTTTGAACAAGATACCATCATTGGTTCCAACCAACAAAGGCGCTATTCTTACTTTGGTTGATAGAAAAACATTGTTTACTAAATTGGTCTTATTAGATGGCAAAAATGCAGTACAATTATCCGAACAAACCATAAAAACCCTAACTGAATTTAAACCCTATTTGCACACCATACCATCTGATAATGGGAAAGAATTTGCAAGGCATGAACACATGGCAAACCAACTCAATATTCAATACTATTTTACACATCCATATTCCAGCTACGAATGTGGAACTGTAGAAAATACAAATGGGCTTATTCGTAGATACATTCCTAAGAAATCATCCTTTGAAAATTTAACACAAGATAAATTAAATGAAATAGAAAGCAAACTCAACAACAGGCCTAGAAAAAAACTCGGATTTTATACTCCAAATGAAATAGCAATAGCTACTTTTACAAATGATAACCTATTTTAAACAAAATTGCATTTATCACTTGAATTCAGCCAATATGTTAGCTTTATGATAAATTATCAATACCTTATATTTTTATTTTTTAAAATAATGATATAATTTAAAATCATTCCAATCACACAAATCATAAGTTCAGATGTCCCGATTCCTTAAACTTTAATTAATCTTAAACCCATAAGATTTTTACTCACAATCGCGAAAAATCAGAATTAAATCGTATATTTGCACTCCGAAAATCAGTAAACCTATGTGTTTTCTGGTGTAAGTTCTTGTAAATAAATGAGTTTTGTGCCGATGTAGCTCAGTTGGCCAGAGCAGCTGATTTGTAATCAGCGGGTCGGGGGTTCGAATCCCTCCATCGGCTCTGTTATTTTTTGTCGGGTAGATGGCCGAGTGGTTAAAGGCAACAGACTGTAAATCTGTCCTCGCGAGAGTACGTAGGTTCGAATCCTTCTCTGCCCACAAAATTTAGAGTTATGCACGAAAGTGTCAAGTATAAAAAAGAGTTCTTTAAAAAAGAGTAAAAGATTGAGAAAAGTTTAGATGCTGTGTTAAAGCATAACAAACTTTGATTGCGGAAGTAGCTCAGCTGGTAGAGCGACAGCCTTCCAAGCTGTAGGTCGCGGGTTCGAACCTCGTCTTCCGCTCTAAAAAATCTCATGACAATTTTTGGAAACTGTAAGTCGCGTCCATTGGTTGGCGGATTGTCTTCCGCTCTGAAAATTATCTGAAGTGGATGAACCGTTTACGACTCAAAACTCTATCGCCTATGTAGCTCAGTGGTAGAGCACTTCCTTGGTAAGGAAGAGGTCGAGGGTTCAATTCCCTTCATCGGCTCAAATTGAATAAAAATTAAATTCGAATAATTATTAAAATATTTAAAAAAACAAATCATGGCTAAGGAAAAATTTGTAAAGGATAAGCCGCACGTAAATGTAGGTACAATTGGTCACGTTGACCACGGTAAAACTACTTTGACAGCTGCAATCACGTACGTATTGTCAAAGAGAGGATTGGCGGAAAAAAAGGATTACGATTCTATTGATGCTGCTCCTGAAGAAAAAGAAAGAGGTATTACAATCAACACTGCGCACGTAGAGTATAGTACTGATACTAGACACTATGCACACGTTGACTGTCCTGGTCACGCGGATTATATCAAAAATATGATTACAGGTGCTGCTCAGATGGATGGCGCTATCTTAGTGGTAGCTTCTACAGATGGACCAATGCCACAAACTAAAGAACACATCTTATTGGCTGCACAAGTTGGTGTACCTAAAATGGTAGTGTTTATGAATAAAGTTGACTTAGTTGACGATCCGGAATTGTTGGAACTTGTTGAGATGGATATCCGTGAAGAATTGACAAGACGTGGTTATGATGGTGATAACACACCAATCATCCAGGGTTCTGCAATCAAAGCATTACAAGACGATGCTGAAGGTACTGCACAAATCGAAGCTTTAATGAAAGCTGTAGATGAGTGGATTCCATTACCTCCGCGTCCAATTGACCAGCCATTCTTATTGCCTGTTGAAGATGTATTCTCTATCACAGGTCGTGGTACAGTTGCTACAGGCCGTATTGAAAGAGGTGTTGTGAAAACAGGTGAGCCGGTAGAAATCGTAGGGTTACAGGAAAAATCAATGGCATCTACTTGTACAGGTGTTGAGATGTTCCGTAAAATATTAGACATCGGAGAAGCTGGTGAAAACGTAGGTATCTTATTACGTGGTATTGAGAAAACTGATATCAAACGTGGTATGGTTATCTGCAAACCAGGTTCTGTAACACCACACACTGAATTCAAATGTGAGGTTTACATCTTATCAAAAGATGAAGGTGGTCGTCATACACCATTCTTCAATAAATATCGTCCTCAGTTCTATTTAAGAACAACAGACGTAACTGGTGAGATTGAATTACCTGCAGGAGTAGAAATGGTAATGCCAGGTGATAACGTAACATTGACAGTAAAATTAATTTACCCGGTAGCGTTAGAGAAAGGTTTAAAATTTGCTATCCGTGAAGGTGGCAGAACAGTTGGAGCTGGTCAGGTAACTGAAGTTTTAAAATAATTATAAACCGTCATTAGTCATTGGTCATTTAATAAAATGAGTGGCTAATGACTTTTTAGACGGGCGTAGTTCAAGGGTAGAATGTCGGTCTCCAAAACCGCTGATGGGAGTTCGAATCTCTCCGCCCGTGCAAAAGAAAAAAGAAAAATGGAGAATATTAAAACATATCTGCAAGCCTCTTACGATGAGTTAACCACAAAAGTTACGTGGCCAACCTGGAAAGAATTGCAGGCAAATGCAGCAGTAGTTGCAGTTGCAGCATTGATTATTGCATTAATAATCGGATTAATGGATATGATATCAAATGTTCTGTTTAGTGATATTATTTATAAAATAGCGGGTTAATACCTTCTTTTAGAATGATACAGATGTCTGAAGAAAAAAAATGGTACGTACTGAGAGTAATCAGTGGCAAAGAAAAAAAGCTTCGCGAGATAATCGAGAAGGAAATAAAACTTTCCGGCTGGTCTGATATTATTCCGCAGGTAATAGTACCTACAGAAAAAGTATACAAACTGAAAGGTGGTAAAAAAGTAATTCATGAGAAAAATTTTTTCCCGGGTTATTTAATGATGGAAGCTGATCCCAAGAAATTCAATGGAGATATTGTTTTGCATATCCAGAATATGACAAACGTTATCAGTTTTATTGAAAGAAATAAACCTATTCCTTTGAAAAAAGCCGAAGTGAACAGAATCTTAGGCAAGGTAGATGAGCAGGAAGAAATAGGCGGAACAGTAAATGAACCATTCTTGGTTGGGGAAGATGTAAAAATCACGGATGGCCCGTTTAATGATTTTACAGGTACTATCGAAGAGATTATGGAAGATAAGAAGAAGCTGAGAGTGGTAGTAAAAATATTTGGAAGAAAAACTCCGGTGGAGTTAAATTTTATGCAAGTTGAAAAACAATAGTTATGGCAAAGGAAATCGAAACGTTCATTAAGTTACAAGTAAAAGGCGGACAAGCAAATCCGGCACCTCCAATCGGACCTGCGTTAGGTTCTAAAGGTGTAAATATCATGGAATTTTGCAAACAATTCAATGCTGCCACACAAGATAAACAAGGAAAAATTTTACCGTGTGTAATCACGGTTTATAAAGATAAATCTTTCACGTTCGTCATCAAGACGCCGCCCGCTTCCGCTTTATTATTAGAGTATTCAAAAGTCAAAGCTGGCTCTAAAATACCTAATCGTGATAAAGTAGGGTCGGTATCATGGGATCAGGTGAAAGAAATTGCAGAAATCAAAATGCCGGATTTAAATTGCTTTACAGTTAGTTCAGCAATGAAAATGGTAGCAGGAACTGCAAGAAGTATGGGTATCACTGTTACGGGTGACGCACCATTCCAGGCTTAAGCAATTAAGCTGAGAGAGTTCCACTCAATATTGGAACGCTATTATCTCACCAAAATTTTTAGTAAAATGAAAATTGTAAAAAGAAGAAAAGCAGTAGACAATAAAGTCGAAAAAGGCAAATCTTATTCATTAGAACAAGCCGCTGCTTTAGTAAAAGAAGTAAACACTACCAAGTTTGACGCTTCTGTTGATGTACACATTCGTTTAGGTGTCGATCCACGTAAACCAGACCAGGCTCTTAGAGGAACAGTAAGCCTGCCACACGGTACAGGTAAAACTAAAACCGTATTGGTACTTTGTCCGCCGGATAAAGAAGCTGCCGCTAAAGAAGCAGGTGCTGATTATGTAGGTTTAGACGAGTATTTAGAGAAAATTGGCGGTGGCTGGACTAACGTCGATATCATCATCGCTACTCCCAGTGTAATGCCAAAATTAGGTCGTTTAGGTAAAATATTAGGTCCTCGTAACTTAATGCCAAATCCTAAATCGGGTACAGTAACAGAAAACGTAGGTGACGCAGTTCGTGAGGTTAAGAAAGGTAAAATATCTTTCAAAATTGATAAGTTCGGTATCATTCACACTTCAGTTGGTCGTGTATCATTTAATCCATCTCAGTTGTTTGACAACGCAAAAGAAATGATTACAACCTTGGCTAAGATGAAGCCATCTTCTGCAAAAGGAATTTATTTCAAAAGCATTTATGTTGCTACGACAATGAGTCCTTCAATAGAAGTGGATGTTAAATCAATTCCGGGAATTTCTTAATTAATTCGTAAAAGGAAAACAATGACTAAGACTGAAAAACAAGCAACGATTGATACACTAACGAAAAAATTTTCTGATTCAAATTTTTTCTACTTTACTGACACATCAGGATTAACAGTAGAAAAAATCAACCAGTTAAGAAGAATTTGTTTCAGTAAAGGAATCAATTTACAGGTTGCAAAAAACACACTAATCAAAAAAGCACTGGTTGCAGGTGGAAAGTTTTCTGATGAATTAGATCCCGCTTTAAGCGGACCTACTGCTATCATGTTTACTGAAACAGGCAATGTACCTGCTAAAGTAATTAAACAATTCCGTGCAGGCGGCGACAAACCGGCATTAAAAGCTGCGTATATCGACTCTGCAATATATGTTGGAGAAAACCAGTTAGAAGCATTAATCAACGTTAAATCGAAAGAAGAATTGGTTGGCGATATTATTGCATTATTACAATCTCCCGCAAAAAATGTTATTTCTGCGCTTAAATCAAGTAGCGGTAAATTAGCAGGAATCGTTAAAACATTACAAGAAAGAGAAAATTAATATTAATAACTTTTTAAATTTTTAAACAATGGCTGATATTAAAGCATTTGCAGAGCAATTAGTAAACTTAACAGTAAAAGAAGTTAATGAACTAGCTGACATTTTAAAATCTGAATACGGTATCGAACCCGCTGCTGCTGCAGTTTCGGTTGCTGCTGGTCCTGGCGCTGGAGCTGGTGCTGCGGTAGAAGAGAAAACATCTTTTGATGTTATCTTGAAAGACGCAGGCGCACAAAAATTAGGTGTAGTTAAAGTAGTGAAAGAAATTACAGGTCTTGGCTTAAAAGAAGCTAAAGATTTAGTGGATGGAGCTCCTAAAGCTATCAAAGAAGGCGTTACTAAAGACGAAGCTGAAGCTATCAAAGTTAAGTTAGAAGAAGCTGGCGCATCAATTGAATTGAAGTAATTCATTCATAATCAAATAATTAAAGTGTCCGGTAACTTCTTAGGTTGCCGAGACACTTTTTACTGTTTTTATAAATTTTAATAAGATTACATGTCTAAAAAAACAGAAAAATCAGGTCTTACCTTATCAGGAAGAGTAAACTTCAGCAAAATAAGTCACCCTTACGATTATCCAAATCTATTGGATATCCAGGTAAAATCTTTTCAGGAATTCTTACAATTAGAAACAACTCCTGACAAACGTTCTAAAGAGGGTTTGTACAAAGTGTTTTCAGAAAACTTCCCAATTACAGACGCAAGAAACATTTTCTTGCTGGAGTTTTTGGATTATTATGTTGATCCGCCGCGCTATACCGTTGATGAGTGTATCGAAAGAGGATTGACATACAGCGTACCTTTGAAAGCAAAGTTGCGTTTATCTTGTAACGATGAGGAACATATCGATTTCCAGACTATCGTTCAGGATGTATTTTTAGGAAATATTCCGTACATGACGGATAAGGGTACTTTCATTATCAATGGCGCTGAGCGTGTGGTTGTTTCTCAATTACACCGTTCTCCTGGCGTATTCTTTGGAATGAGCTACCACCCGAATGGAACAAAAATATTCTCTGCAAGAGTAATACCGTTTAAAGGTGCTTGGATGGAATTTGCTACAGACATCAACAATGTTATGTATGCGTACATCGACCGTAAGAAGAAATTCCCGGTAACCACTTTATTGCGTGCCATCGGGTTCGATTCTGATAAAGATATCCTGAAATTATTCGGATTGTCAGATGAAATTGAAGTAAGCAAAAAAGCGTTAGAAAAAAATATCGGCAGACGTTTAGCTGCAAGAGTTCTAAAATCGTGGATGGAAGATTTCGTGGATGAAGATACCGGCGAGGTTGTTTCTATCGAACGTAATGAAGTAATTTTGGAGCGTGATACATATTTGGATGAAGATAATATACAGTTGATTTTAGAGACGGGTGTTAAAACTATCATCTTACAAAAAGAAAGCACGGAAGAAGATTATTCTATCATCTTCAATACCTTACAAAAAGATACTTCTAACTCAGAAATAGAAGCATTAAAACATATCTATCGACAGTTACGGGGTTCAGATCCTCCGGATGACGATACAGCTCGTGGTATTATTGAGAAATTGTTCTTCTCTGATAAACGTTACGATTTAGGTTTTGTAGGTCGTTACAAAATCAATAAAAAATTAGGCTTAGGCATCGATTCAAAAAATATCGTTCTTACAAAAGAAGATATCGTTTCTATCGTGAAATATTTAATCAAATTAGTGAATCAAAAAGCTGAGATTGATGATATTGACCACTTAAGCAACAGAAGAGTTCGTACAGTAGGTGAGCAGTTATTTGCTCAGTTTGGTGTAGGTTTAGCGCGTATGGCTCGTACTATCCGTGAACGTATGAACGTTCGTGATAATGAGGTGTTCACGCCAATCGACTTGATCAATGCAAGAACATTGTCTTCTGTAATCAACTCGTTCTTCGGAACTTCGCAATTATCACAATTCTTAGACCAGACAAATCCATTATCAGAAATTACACACAAACGTCGTATTTCTGCACTGGGACCCGGCGGTTTGTCGCGTGAAAGAGCAGGTTTTGAGGTGCGTGATGTTCACTATTCTCACTACGGTCGTTTATGTACGATTGAAACGCCTGAAGGACCAAATATCGGTTTGATTTCTACACTTTGCGTTCATGCTAAAGTGAATGAGATGGGCTTTATTGAAACTCCTTACAGAAAAGTTTCTAAGAGTAAAGTAGAATCAAGTAAAGTAGAATACTTAACCGCTGAAGAAGAAGATGAAAGAATCATTGCGCAGTCAAATGCAGCATTAGATGATAAAGGAACCTTTACAGATAAAAAAGTAAAATGCCGTTATCAGGGTGATTTCCCTATTTTAGATACAGAGAGTGATGAGATGGCAAATGTTCAGAACATGGACGTGGCACCAAATCAGATCGTAGGAGTTTCTGCTTCATTGATTCCTTTCCTGGAAAATGATGATGCGAACCGTGCATTGATGGGCTCTAACATGCAACGTCAGGCGGTTCCGTTAATGCGTTGCGAAGCGCCAATCGTTGGAACAGGTATCGAAGCTAGAGTAGCAGCTGACTCGAATGTATTAATAAATGCTGAGCGTTCAGGTGTTGTAGAATATGTTGATGCAAATGAAATCCGTGTTCGTTTCGACAGAACTGAAAATGAAAAATTAGTAAGTTTTGACGATGATGTGAAAGTGTATAAATTAACTAAATACGCACGTACCAATCAGGCTACATGTATCAACTTACGTCCTATTGTTCGTAAAGGAGATAAAGTAGTGAAAGGACAAATCTTGTGTGAAGGTTATGCAACACAAAACGGAGAATTAGCATTAGGTAAAAATTTATTGGTAGCATTCATGCCTTGGAAAGGGTTTAACTTTGAGGATGCTATCGTAATCTCTGAAAAAGTAGTACGTGAGGATATTTTCACCTCTATACATATTGAAGAATATGAAATGGATGTACGTGATACTAAATTAGGGGAAGAAGAATTAACCAATGATATTCCAAACGTCAGCGAAGACGCTACACGTAATCTGGATGAAAATGGTATTATTCGTGTAGGTGCAAAAATTAAAGAAGGTGATATCTTAATCGGAAAAATTACACCGAAAGGTGAAACAGATCCGACACCGGAAGAAAAATTATTACGCGCAATCTTTGGTGACAAAGCAGGTGATGTAAAAGATGCTTCTTACAAGGCGCCGCCATCAACAGAAGGTATCGTTGTTACTACTAAACTTTTCCAGAAAGCGAAAAAAGACAAGAACTCTAAAGTTCGTGAAAAAAGCGAATTGGAAAAAGCAGAAAAGGTACACATACTGAACTTAGAAGAAATTAAAAAAGTATTGGTAGCTAAATTGATGCAATTAGTAGGTGGTAAAACAACTGCAGGTATCAAAAATATTTTCGGTGAAGAAGCAGTTCCAAAAGGAACTAAATTCTCTGAGAAATTATTAGGCGGATTGAACTACCAGAACTTGGATACTTCTGACTGGACGAAAGAAGAAGAAACAAATGAATTGATTAAACGATTGATACATAACTTCAACATCCGTTTCAATGAAGAAAAAGGCCGTTTCTTACGTGATAAATATGCAATCACAGTGGGTGATGAATTACCGTCAGGTGTATTGAAATTAGCTAAAGTTTACATCGCTCAGAAACGTAAGTTGAGAGTAGGTGATAAAATGGCGGGACGTCACGGAAATAAAGGTATCGTAGCAAAAATCGTTCGCGATGAAGACATGCCGTTCCTGGAAGACGGAACTCCGGTGGATGTAGTTTTAAATCCATTAGGTGTACCTTCTCGTATGAACATCGGTCAGATTTACGAAACCGTTTTAGGATGGGCCGGTAAAGAACTGGGAATGAAATTCGCTACACCGATTTTCGATGGTGCGCACGTGGATCAGATTGCAGAATATGTTGAACAGGCAGGTTTACCTCGTTTGGGAAGTACATATTTATTTGACGGTGAAACAGGACAACGTTTTGATCAGAAAACTACAGTAGGTGTTATCTATATCATCAAATTATCACATATGGTGGATGATAAGATGCATGCCCGTTCAATCGGACCTTACTCATTAATTACCCAACAACCTCTTGGTGGTAAAGCACAATTTGGTGGTCAGCGTTTAGGTGAGATGGAAGTTTGGGCACTAGAAGCATACGGTGCATCTAACATCCTGCAAGAATTATTAACGGTGAAATCTGATGATATCCAGGGAAGAGCAAAAGCTTACGAAGCGATTGTGAAAGGCGATAACTTGCCAATACCGGGTATTCCTGAATCATTCAATGTATTAGTACATGAATTAAGAGGACTTGCATTAGACTTAGACTTTGATGAATAGTTTTTTAGTTTTTAGAATTTAGATTTTTAAGCATTTAAAAATAATAACTATGCCTTTTAAAAAGGATAATAAAATCAACACAGAGTTCAAAACGATTACGTTAAAACTCGCTTCTCCGGACTCTATTTTGGAACGTTCATATGGTGAAGTAAAAAAACCGGAAACAATCAACTACAGAACTTACAAACCTGAAATGGAAGGTTTGTTCTGTGAGCGTATTTTCGGACCAACAAAAGATTACGAATGTTTTTGCGGTAAGTACAAACGTATCCGTTATAAAGGTATTGTGTGCGACAGATGTGGTGTTGAAGTAACAGAGAAAAAAGTACGTCGCGAAAGAATGGGACACATCAAACTAGTAGTGCCTGTTGTACATATCTGGTATTTCAAATCCTTGCCTAATAAAACAGGTTACATGTTAGGTTTGTCTTCCAAAAATGTAGAAGCAATCGTGTACTACGAACGTTATGTAGTTATTCAGGCTGGTATTACGGAAGAAGGAGTTCCTGTAAATGGAGAAAGCAAAAAAACTAAATACTTGGATTTATTAACTGAAGAAGAGTATTTAGATATTTTGGATGGTTTACCAAAAGACAATCAGTTATTGTCTGATGAAGATCCGAATAAATTCATCGCTAAAATGGGTGGTGATGCAGTTCGTGATTTGTTGGCAAGAATTGATTTGAAAAAATTATCAGGTGAATTACGTCACAAAGCATCACACGAATCTTCACAACAACGTAAATCAGAAGCGTTAAAACGTCTGAGCGTAGTAGAAGCATTCCGTGAAGCAAATGAGCATGTAGAAAACAGACCGGAATGGATGGTAGTTCAATACTTACCTGTAGTTCCGCCTGAATTACGTCCTTTAGTTCCATTAGATGGAGGTCGTTTCGCATCTTCAGATTTGAACGATTTATACCGTCGTGTAATTATCAGAAATAATCGTCTTAAAAGATTAATAGAAATCAAAGCACCGGAAGTAATCTTACGTAACGAAAAACGTATGTTACAGGAAGCCGTAGATTCATTGTTTGACAACTCCCGTAAATCAAATGCAGTAAAAGCAGAAGGTGGTCGTGCTTTGAAATCTTTATCAGATGTTTTGAAAGGTAAACAAGGTCGTTTCCGTCAGAATTTATTAGGTAAACGTGTGGATTATTCAGGTCGTTCAGTAATCGTCGTTGGACCGGAATTAAAATTACACGAATGTGGTTTACCAAAAGATATGGCGGCTGAATTATTCAAACCTTTTATCATTCGTAAATTATTGGAACGTGGTATTGTTAAAACCGTAAAATCTGCTAAGAAATTAGTAGATAAAAAAGAAGCGGTTATCTGGGATATTTTAGAAAACGTAATGAAAGGACATCCGGTAATGTTAAACCGTGCTCCGACTTTACACAGACTTTCTATTCAGGCGTTTCAGCCAAAATTAATTGAAGGAAAAGCGATACAGTTACATCCGTTGGTTTGTACATCATTCAACGCCGATTTTGACGGTGACCAGATGGCTGTACATGTTCCTTTAAGTAACGCAGCAGTCTTGGAAGCACAATTACTAATGTTGGCTTCGCATAATATTTTGAATCCGCAAAACGGAACACCAATTACGATTCCTTCACAGGACATGATCTTGGGTTTATATTATCTTACAAAAGGTAAAAAAACTGTTGGTAAGGATATAGTACGCGGAGAAGGTAAAGTATTTTATTCTGCAGAAGAAGCAATCATTGCATTAAATGAAAATCAGGTGGATTTGCATGCTAATGTAAAATGCAGGGTACG
>JAYVPA010000237.1:0-3118 GCA_043757615.1 Sphingobacteriales bacterium
ATGAATTTGCGAAGTGCTGCAACGCAATTCCGGGTGATGATGTGATCGGTTTTATTTCCATTAATGGCGTTATTAAAATTCACAGAACAGGCTGCCCGAATGTTATCAATTTAGCTTCTAAATATGGTTACAGAATTATAAAAACGCGCTGGACTGCTAAGACTATTCCTGCATTCCTGACTACAGTAAAACTAACGGGCTTGGATGACATTGGCGTAATCAACAAATTGACTACCATTATCTCGGGCGAGATGAAATTGAACATGCAGTCTGTCTCTATAGAGACTAATGAAGGCATTTTCGAAGGTATTATTAAAGTGTTTGTGAAAGACAATGATCAAGTGAATAAACTGATTGCCAAGCTAAAATCCATTGAAGGCATTGACTCTGTAATCAGAGAAGAAATCTAAAATATTCTTAAAAATTATATCTCAGGCTGAATATAATTTATTGTCTGGCTGGGCGATGAATATAATTTATTGTATAAATAGATTATAAGAATTAAAAACAATACCGCCACAAATTTCGGATTAAAAATAAGCGTGCCGTAATTGGTTAGTGCAAAATAACGCATGATTTTTTCCAGGTTTAATACATATGCAATTGAACCTATTATAAATGGAAAATAGCTGGAAGTACAATATGCATATGCCGCTAATGATACCAGACAAGCATGAGCATATCGTTCATGCATTTCCGCATTGAAATAAAAAAAATCAAGTGACATCAAAGCTGATATCAGAAATATCTTTTCCAGTGGAAAAACCAATCCGGTTTTATCCTGCATATATTTTTGATACATGTAACGCATCAATGGAAAAATTGCAAAGAACACAGATATAAAATACATCAGGTAACCTATGTTTTTATAAGACAATAAAAAGAAAGTATCATTATCATTGACAACAAACATTTTATCAAATGTAAGCGGTGTGATTAAATGCCAGATATTAAATGCTGCTACAGATACAGAAGGATATCTTCCTATAACACCATGAATGACACTAAAAACACCTGAAACTGTTCCTGCTAAAATAAACGGCAGGAATACAATAAATTGAAATACACAAGCAATTATAACAAATAGCATAATTTTTTTGAATCCATCTTTTTTAAGAAACTGAGGCAGCAGAAGCAACCCTACTAAGGGAATAAAAATAAGCGCCTGTAATTTCAGGTTGAGTGCAACGACCAGCATAAATGCACTCCAAACTGGTTTCTTTTCGAGCGCTAGTATGATGGATGCAAAACCAAACAAAGTATACATCGAATCTACCTGACCCCATATAGCTGAATTATAAATAAAGGCAACATTAAATACGGTAACAAAAAAGAAAAAATATTTCTGTTGCTCGTTTTTTATAAACCAAACTGCAAGATAAGCACATAAAAAATCACACATCAGGGGAAACACTTTTATCATGTATAAATTATCCTGTATATTCTGATAGGTATGCTGGATTTTATTGTGCAGCCATAAAAAGCCCAATCCAACAGGTAAGTAATTACAATCTGTTTCATAAATATGTGTGATACCATGACCGTACATATAACGAACCCAGCTCATCCATATATTCATGTCTTCCTGGCCCCATTTGCTCATTAATGATATATAGCAGATGAACAAAAGTATTGCGACAATAAAAAATTGTTTCTTATTTACGGGCATGATAAAGATTTACCTATTTTGAAAATCTGTGTTTAAATATACAATAATATCTGTTGTCTGCCATATAATCAGTCTGCTCAAAATAAATATAACCAGCCTGATTTCTATTCCGATTTTACGAACATAAATTGTAAATTTGTATTCAATGGATATCGAGAATAAAGTTTTCACAGAAGTAAAGCACATTTTTTCTACTTATTTAGAAAATAACAAACAGCGTAAAACACCAGAGCGTTTTTCTATACTGGAAGAAATATATAATCGTGAAGATCATTTCGATGCGGAAGAATTGTATTTACAAATGAAAAACAATTATTACAATGTCAGCCGTGCTACTGTTTATAATACGCTGGATGTTTTAGTGCAATGTGAACTGGTTACCAAACATCAGTTTGGCCAAAACCACGCGATGTATGAGAAATCTTACGGCAACAGAAATCACGACCATTTAATTTGTGTAGATTGCGGGAAAGTATTTGAATTTTGTGACCCGCGTTTACAACAGGTAAAAACAAGTGCAGGTGATTTGTTTCATCAGACAATAAAAAACCATTCACTTACGTTATATGGCAATTGCAGTAAACTGAATTGCGAAAATAAAAAACCTTAAAAATACTTTCTATGATTCAGAAACATTTTACGACCATCCTGTTTTTTGCATTATTATTTATTACTATAAAAATAAATGCGCAGGTTTCCATTATACCAAAACCAAATGATATAAAATATACTGACGGAAAATTCAGCTATGCAAAAGGCCTGGATATAAAAGTTGTTCGCGGTGATGATGGTACAAAACGCATTCAAAAACAATTAATTGATTTTGTTAAAGAAAAGAATATTACGGTCGTTCCATTTTCTCCGATAGCAATAAATTTAAATTTATTACAGGCTGCTACCACCAATATTTCTTCCGAAGGTTATACTCTAACGATTACGCCCACTGCTATTTCGATTTCATCCTCAGGTGATGCAGGTTTATTTTATGGCATGCAGAGCCTGATTCAACTTATAAAAAAAGATTCTGTCAAAACGTTGCCTTGTCTGGAAATTAAAGATGTTCCCGCATATTCCTTTCGTGGGATGCATTTAGACGTTACTCATACTTTTTTCAATGCATCTGTTATCAAAGAATATTTAGATGTCATGGCAAAATTAAAACTCAATCAGTTTCACTGGCAGCTGGGTGATGCGGCAACATGGAATATTGAAATGATAAAAAATCCGGGGCTGACTGATAAAGATAATTTCTACACACAAGCAGAAATAAAAGATATTGTAAAATATGCACAAGATCGTTTTATCAATATCATTCCTGAAATCAGTTTGCCTGCAGATACTCTTTTGCAAAATAATACATTGGTCTTAGATGAAGTAATGACCTTGTTTCCCGGAGTATATATTCATTTTGGAAGTAGTGTAATCACTCCCGAAACCGAACAATACCTG
>JAYVPA010000238.1:0-11255 GCA_043757615.1 Sphingobacteriales bacterium
TTAATCAACACACGTTGAGTAATTTTAGTTTTCCTGCAATTACAGAGCACTAAATTTGTTCAAACATATATTTATGCTCAGCGACTTTTTGCAACCGGTCAATAATACAATCTTAAATGATTTTTACCATACCAATACTTATGCTAAAGATTACATCCATTTATATCAGGAGCAAAGAACACTGGAGGGTTATCATATAGCAATTATTGGTGTTGAAGATTATCGCGGCTATATCGCAAATAAAGGAACAGAAAAAGGTGCTGATGAAGTACGAAAACAATTATATCAATGTTCGGCTTTTACGAATGGCATGCAATTACTGGATTTGGGAAACATAAAAGCAGGCGCCACGTATGTAGATACATTGGTTGCCATAGTGGAAACATTACACGAATTATTCAAACATAATGTAATTACTATTATCATTGGTGGTGATGCTTCACTTGCATCTGCACAATTTAAGGCATATGAAATTTTTGAGAATCAGATTACAGTTGCACAAATTGCATCCAAAGTACAATGGGAAAACAGCGATGTGGATATTCATAAAACATATCTGAAAGATTTTTTCCTCAGCAGTTTTTTAAGAAAGTATAATTTAGTAGCATACCAGTCATATTTTATACAGGAAAAACAATTATCATTCTTAAACAGTAAAAATCATGATGTATTACGTGTCGGAAAAATACGTGAGCATATATCTGAAGCGGAACCCTTACTTCGAGAAGCTGCAATGGTAACGTATAATATTAATGCTGTCCGTTACTCTGATGCACCGGGACAACCTGACCCTTCGCCAAATGGTTTGTTTGGTGATGAGGCTTGTGCAGTAGTGCGTTATGCAGGCATGAGCGATCAGTTAATGAGTATTGGTTTTTATGATTTTAATCCTGACTTAGATAAAAGTAATATTACGGCAAAACAATTGGCGCAAATGGTCTGGTATTTTATGGAAGGCATAAGTCTACGCAGAAATGATTACCCTATTGTGGATGAAAATGATTTTAATACGTATATGGTGCAGATAGATGAAGCGGAAAATGATTTTATCTTTTTGAAAAGCAAAAAAAGCGACCGTTGGTGGTTAAAAATCATCTATGATAAAAAAGACCTGCAGAAACATGTGCTGGTTCCTTGCACCTATAAGGATTACCTGACTGCACTGAATAATGAAATTCCTGAACGATGGATGCGGGAATGGATGCGATTATCATAGAAATAAGCGCAAACGGAATCAAGGCAATGGCCATAAACCGAAAGATTTTATGATGGGACTAATGCCTGGACAGTAAGATTACTCCACCACTTTTTCCATTTTCATACTACGCGAACCTTTGAGTAAAATTGTGGCGTTGCTGAAATCCTGCTGCTGAAACCATTTCTGCGCTGCAGCAGCATCCGGGAATTTTAGTATGCTATCAGAAGTTTGGGTTTTATTAAAATCATTTCCAACCAGGATAATTTTATCAAATTTTAATTGCCCGCATAAATCAGCAATGAACTGATGTTCTTTTGGGGCATCTGCTCCTAATTCAAACATATCACCTAAGATGACAATTTTCTGTTTTGAAGATGTTTTAGCAAAGCTTTCGAGAGCATGCAGCATACTGGTAGGATTTGCATTGTATGCATCTAAGATAAGTTGGTAGCCGTTTTTTTCTACCATCTGCGAACGTGCATTCGTAGGGTTATAATTGTCGATGGCTTTTCTTATCTGTTGATTTTGTACGCCAAAATATTTTCCTGTCGCAACAGCACACATGATATTGCTGTAATTATAACTGCCGAATAAATGAGAATCAATTTCTACATCTTCAAATTGAATTCTTAAAAAAGGATTATCAATTAAAATTTTACTGTTGAATTTATTTGAAGTGCCAATTCCATAAGAAATAAAATTAGAGATATCTCTGTTGCGCAACATAATTCTTAATGTATAATCATCACCATTTACAAATACAATTCCATTATTTTGCTTTAAATAATCATATAATTCACCTTTTCCTTTTTGAATACCTTCCACTCCGCCAAACCCTTCTAAATGTGCTTTGCCACAATTCGTAATAATACCGTGTGTAGGCTCCACATATTTGCAATAACTTTCAATTTCTTTCTGATGATTGGCACCCATTTCTATCACGGCAATTTCTGTATCATCAGCCATTTCAAGAAGCGTTAATGGGATGCCAATATGGTTGTTTAAGTTTCCTTTCGTATAATGAGTTTTAAATGTAGTTGCTAAAACTGCATGCAAAAGTTCTTTAGTCGTAGTTTTTCCGTTAGAACCAGTGATAGCAATTACTGCTTTCGGGTTTAACTGTTTTAGATGATAGTTTGCGAGTTGTTGTAAAGTTGTAAGCACATCAGCAACTAAGATACATCTATCGTTTGTCTTAAATTCAACTTCATCTATAATGGAATAAGAGGCGCCTTGTTCAATAGCTTTTGCTGCAAAAGTATTACCATTAAAGGATTCACCCTTTAATGCAAAATATAATTGTTCCGTTGATATTTTCCGGGTGTCAGTAGTTACGCCGGTGGATTGTAAGAAAAGCTGATAAAGTTCATTTATTTCCATGACCTAAAAATAAAAAAGTCCCCCGAGAATTCGGGGGACTTTTTATATACAGTTTGTGTATCTATTATTTGTATTTTCTTGCTTTGCTGTTTTTAGAAATGGTTTTGCCCATTACACCAAAACTTTTTCCGCCAAATTTATTACCATCAGGAGATCCCACACGAACCATTGCGCAACGGAAACCAATATCATCAGATGACTGGTCTTCGTTTAAGAATCTTCTTGTACCTGGAGATAAATAATAACCTCTGTCTCTCCAAGAACCGCCTTTATAAACTCTTGCTTTGTTGTTAACCAAAGTAGAAACACCATATTGGTATTCTACCTGTGAAGAAGAATCACCGTCATTATAATCTAAGGCGTATGATTTTCTGTAGTTTCTTCTGTTGGTTAAATCTGCATCGTCTTCACGAACATATTTAATTCTGCCCATGCTGTCTAAACCTTCTTCCATAGATGGTTTCATGAAGATATTACCACGGTAAGTATTTAAGTCGTCACCATCAGATTCTGTCATCGGACGATAAACATCTTGTGTCCATTCGTTTACGTTACCGGACATATTAAACAAGCCAAAATCATTTGGATAGTTAGAATGTACGTCAGCCGTGATTTCCGCATTATCATTTAAAGCACCTGCAACACCCATGTAGTCACCACGGCCTCTCATAAAGTTAGCCATGAAATCCCCATGATTTTTATCATGTCTCTGGTAGCGGAAAGTAGCACCATCCCAAGGATAGATACGTCTGTCTGTTATAACCTCTTCACCCGGTATTGGCATGTTTCCTCTTAAACCTAAAGCAGCATATTCCCATTCTGCTTCAGTCGGAAGTCTGTAATCAGGTAATAAGATACCATCTTTTCCATTTACGTTTCTTTTTCCGGAACCGTTTGGATTTAAGTCTTCTTTTTGTTTTTTAGTAGCACCTTGGTATAAACCTACAGCGTATGCTTCAGTATTGAAATTATCTTCATTTTTCTGATTTGCATTTAAATCTAAATAACCTTCTTTCACCAAAATCATTTCGTTCACACGGTCAGTACGCCATTTGCAATATTCTCCGGCTTGTAACCAGTTTACACCTACTACTGGGTAAGTGTTATATGCAGGGTGTGTGAAATAGTATTTTACATACGGTTCGTTATATGCCAGGTTTCTTCTCCAGCACATAGAATCCGGTTTTGCACTTTTAACAAACTCAGGATGGTCTGTACCAAAAACTCTGTCTAACCAGTAAACGTATTCTTGGTAATCTAAGTTAGTAACCTCAGTTTCATCCATATAAAATGAAGAAACCGTAGTTCTGCGTTGAATGTTATTGTTTTCATACAATAAATCATCTTCAGCAGCACCCATTACAAACGTTCCGCCTTCTACCAAAACTAAATTCGGACCGGTAATTTGTTGAGTATTTGGTGATTTTTCAAAACCACCCCATTTTTTATCGTTGTAATTCCAGCCTGTTGTAGAAGAAGCACCTGTTTTGCTTCCGCCACCTTTACAGCTAACTGCTAATACACTTGCAACAATAGCTAAGTGTAAGAAATTTTTCATTCTTGTGTAGGTCATTATTTCGGCTTTTTTAAAATTATTTCAAAGATATAGCAAATTAATTAATTCGCAAAATGTTTCGACTAACTTTATTTAACGCAAAATAGCCAGATTTATTGTTTTTTACCGTAAAATTGCATAAAATATGGATTGCATCGTTTTATGTTAATAAAACATCTAACAATTAATTAATCTTCACAAAAGAATGGTAAAGATTTTTATAAAAGCACTTTTATTTATTTTGATATTTCAATCTTCCATTTTGCGGGCAGATGATTTTAATAATTCTATAAATATAGACTGGAAAGTAAATAAGCAGACCGCCGGTTTTTCAGGAGCAGTGTATCCAAAAGAATTTTCAGGATTTCCCGTTTTTTCATATGCACTTGATATTGGTAGAAATAATGCTTTTGATGTAAAAATAAATAACCCTGTTTTTAAATCTTTACAAGGATTAAGTCTTTCTTCTGATCAGCTTAAATCAATCCAAAATCAACTGATCGTAAGTAAGTTTATAGGTATTGAAAGAAAAAATAATATTGCGACTGTTACAATTCTTCCCTTTATAAACAGCAACGGTCAAATTCAGGTTTTATCTTCTTTTGATTTGTCTGTAACTCCTACTGCAAATTCTGCACGACTACACGGAAATACCGGCACTGAACGGACGTATGCACCTAATTCCATACTTAATAATGGAAAGTGGTTTAAATTCGGTGTACCCCATACTGGAGTTTATAAGTTAGATTATACTTTTCTCAAAAATTTAGGAATTGCTGTAGACAATATTAATCCGGCAGAAATAAGGATTTTCGGACAACGCGCAGGCATGCTGCCGGAACTGGCGGGTGCTGACCGGGAAGATGATTCAAGAGAAATTCCATTAAAAGTAGTTTCAGCAGCATCAAACAGATTTCAGGCAGGCGATTATGTGTTAGCTTATCTGCCGGGTCCTGAGCAATGGTCATATAATGCTTCCAAACAAATGTTCTTACCAAAAAAGCATTTATACAGTGATACTAAGAATTTCTTTATAACGACAGATGCAGGCGCCGGTACAAGAATCAATACGGTCAATTCATCGACCTTACCTGAAACAGCAATTATTTCTACTTATGATGATTATGCATTTATTGAAGAGGACAAGGTAAATATTTCACAATCAGGTAAACAGTTTTTAGGGGATGAATTTAGTGCAGTTGCTGATAAATCTTATAATTTCAGTTTCCCCAATTTAATCACATCACAGCCTGTAAAATTAAATATTGCAGTTGCAGCTAATGCATCTTTCAGCCATTCTTCATTTATTATTACATCAGATAATGGTACTGCAAACCGTACAATTTTCTTTCAGAACCTTGCAATTTCAGGAGAATTGCAGGTATATCCCGGCATATTAAATACAGCGGACTATAAGAAACAAAATTTTAGTTTTAATGTAAGTAGTAATAATTTTACCGTTAATCTGAGTTTTAACCGAAATGGCGATTTCAATACAAAAGGCTGGCTGGATTATTTGCAAATTAACGGCGTTTCCAATCTTCAGTATAACGGACAGCCTTTGTATTTCAGAAGCAAAGCATCTGTAGGAATTGGCAGTATTTCTAAGTTCGAAATACAAAACATGAACTCAAATGTAGAGATTTGGGATGTCACAAATCCGTTCTTAGTGCAGAAAATAAATTACAATCTTTCAGGTAATATTGCATCATTCAATATAGCTACCGATTCATTAAAAGAGTTCGTAGCTATAGAAACAAGTAATGAAACCCCCATGGCATTCGGAAGAATTGCAAATCAGAATCTACATGCATTACCACAACAGGATATGTTGATTGTAACGAGAGCTGCTTTTTTACAGCAGGCTCAGGAGTTGGCACAATTTCATCGCGATAAAGAGAATTTACGTGTCGCAGTGGTGGAACTGAACCAAGTGTATAATGAGTTTTCATCCGGAACAAATGATATTACCGCAGTAAGGGATTTTACAAAAATGTTTTATGACAGAGCAAATGGGGATCTAACACAGATGCCGAAATATTTATTACTTTTTGGTGATGGTACCTACGATAATAAAAACTTAGGTGATTATTTAATGCCGACGTATGAAAGTGATAAATCTTTTGAAACGCTGGAAACCTATGTATCAGATGATTATTTTGGAATACTTGATGATAATGAAGGTGCAGATATCACCAATACTTCAGGTGAAATAGAAGATATTGGCGTTGGAAGAATTCCTGCCGATGATGTATCAAAAGCACAAACAGCAGTGGAAAAAATAAAAATGTATTATTCCAATGCTGCATATGGCGATTGGCGTAATCAGGGAACGTTTATTGGTGATGATGAAGATTTTAATATCCATGTTATCGATGCAAATGCCTTCGCTGATAATTACGCCACAGCAGAAAAAAAGACAAATGTAGATAAGATATATTTAGATGCATTTCAGCAGCAATCAGCAGCCGGTGGTGCCACTTATCCCGCAGTAAATGAAGCTATCGACAGAAAGTTATTTACAGGTACACTGTTTATAAATTATGTTGGTCACGGCGGTCCTTTAGGACTGGCAAAAGAAAAAGTTTTAACGGTGGATGATATCGCTCAGTGGGATAATGCGACCAAGCTGCCTTTGTTTATTACTGCTACCTGTGAATTTGCATCATATGATATACCTGATGAATATACAGCGGGGGAACGTGTTCTGTTTAAATCCAACGGCGGCGGAATTTCGTTAGTTACCACAACACGTGTGGTGTACTCAAACAGAAATCAACAGATGAATAATAATTTCATGGCACAAATGGTGAATGCATATTCGGATGATAATATGAAACTGGGTGATATCGTTAGAGAAGCTAAAAAATTTACGAATACATATGACGGTAACCGCAAGTTTACGTTGTTAGGCGATCCTGCTTTGCGATTAGCATTTCCAAAATACAATGTAGTGGCCACACGGATAAATAATGCTTTGTTTTCTACTCCTCATGATACGTTGAAAGCATTATCCAAAATAACTATTGAAGGCGAAGTCCGTGACAATGGCAATTCCTTAATGAGTGGTTTTGATGGTATTGCATCGGTGAATATTTATGATAAAATAAAAACTATAAATACACTGGTAAATGATCCGTTATCTGCTGACAATCCGGATGGCAGTCTTCCCTATAGTTTTAAACTCCAAAAAAATATTATTTACAAAGGAAAGGCAAAAGTGACAGACGGTAAATTCAAATTTACTTTTTTAGTACCAAAAGATATTGATTATAATAACGGACTCGGAAAGATAAGTATGTACGCGAATACGGATACCACAGATGCTTCAGGGTATACAACGGATATTGTTATCGGCGGCGCAAGTGATACAGTTTTAACTGATAACATAGGACCGGACGTGGATGTTTTTTTAAATGATGATAAGTTTGTGTTTGGCGGAATTACAGATGAAAATCCTAAATTATTTGCAAAATTATTTGATGAAAATGGAATCAACACATCGGGAAATGGAGTGGGTCATGATATCACAGCCATTATAGATAACGATACAAAAAAGATATATAACCTGAATGATTTCTATGAAACTACGGTGGATGATATTTCTCATGGTACAGTGAATTATCCTTTTTCAAAATTATCTAAAGGAAGACATACCTTAGAGGTGAAAGCATGGGATGTATTGAATAATTCAGGTGTTGGTTATACAGAATTCCTGGTGGAGGAAAAAGCAAATCTTGCACTATCACATGTATTAAATTATCCTAATCCTTTTACTACAAACACGATATTCATGTTTGAACACAATAAACCGGGTGTTTCTCTGGATGTTAGGATAGAAATATTTACCGTTTCCGGGAAAGTTATAAAAACGATTACAAAAAATATCAACACTGAAGGTTACCGCGTTAATGACATAACATGGGATGGATTAGATGATTATGGCGATAAAATTGGAAAAGGAGTGTATATTTACAGAGTCTCATTAAAAGAGGATGGTGGAAAAAAAGTAAGCCAATACCAGAAATTGGTGATACTAAATTAGATTTTTTAAAATAAATTTACGATTTTAACGTTTTGAAAATCGTGCGTATTACACTAACAAATAAAACAATTCATATTATGTAGTAAATTTACACTCTATTAATAATAATAAATTTTTGCATGAGATATTTTTTGAGACCCAACATTCTGTTTGCTGCCTTCCTAATAACGTGTTTTTATACCGATATTAAAGCTCAGGGAAATAATACTATTAATAATTCCCTGACAAGAGTTGTAAATACTGCCGTACCTTTTTTACGTATTGTACCCGATGCCCGTGGTGGAGCTATGGGTGACGTAGGTATCGCGACATCAGTTGACCCGAACACCAGTTTTTATAATGCATCCAAACTTGCATTTGCCAAAAAAAGATTAGGTCTTTCTTTGTCATATGCACCATGGTTGCGTGCTTTAGGTATCACAGATATTTATATGACACATTTTACCTTCTATTACAAAATTTCAAAAAATGATGTAGTTCATACTTCTCTGAAATTTTTTAGTTTAGGTGATATTGATTTTACAGATGCAGCAGGAAATCCAATCGGCAGCGGTCACCCACGCGAATTGTCATTTGATGCAGGTTACTCCAGAAAATTCGGAACTCATTTTGCGCTTGGAGTAGCATTCCGCTACATTTATTCTAATCTTGCTTCAGGACAAAACATCGGAAGTGAACCAATTAAAGCCGGTAATGCTTTTGGTGCAGATCTTTCCGGTACATACAATTTAGATATGACCGTTGGAAAGAAGAAAATGAAAGCAAATTTTATGACAGGATTTGCTGTAACCAACATGGGTACAAAAATTGCCTACACAGCAAATGCCCGGGAGAAAGACTTTATTCCTACTAACTTTGGTTTAGGGGTAGGCTTTCGTTTACAGCCTAATAAATACCACGAATGGGGGATTTATGCAGATTTTAATAAACTATTGGTTCCTACACCAAAAAGTGGTGATAAGGATAGTAATAATGTGCCTGATTTTAAACAACAGTCTTCTTTTAAAGGAATATTTTCTTCATTAGGCGATGCACCCGGCGGCTTTAAGGAAGAGATGCGCGAATGGACTATGGGCATTGGTACAGAATATTGGTATGACCATATTTTCGCTGCACGTGTAGGTTATTTTTTAGAAGCTAAAGATAAAGGCAACAGACGTTTTGTTTCTACCGGTGTGGGTGTAAAATACAGCGTATTTGGTTTAGATTTTTCGTATCTGATCCCGACAGGCGGAGCAAGAAATCCACTGGATAACACTTTCCGCTTTACATTGAAATTTGATTTCGCTAAATTAGGCGGAAATAAAACGAATGATGAAGGTGATGATATCAACGATAAGACAGATAAAGTGGATAAAGCTACACGTAAAAAATTAAAGGCTAAGTAAGATTGCCTGAAAAATTAAAAATAAGTCCCGCATTTCGGGGCTTTTTTTATGCCGGCTATTTTTATTGCTCAAATACAACTTTGTAAAATGTTCTTTCCGCCGTAAATTCTCCTGCAAATCTGTCTGCTATATCTTTTTGCAAAGCAGGCGCGGATTTTTTCTGATAGTTGTAATAATCCTCTTCTGTATTAATCTTATACTCAATATTGTAAACGGCAAATTCACTTTTAGTTTTTGTAATTACTTTCCGCATTAATGCAGAAATAAAATATCCGGTTTCAAGTACCTCTGCAATATGTTTGGTTTTCATAAAATCAACCCATCTGTCTTCTGCTTCTTTCAGGATATTTATTGTTACACTGTAGATATACATCGTTTTAATTTTTAAAGTGACTGTAATTTATTATTTATTTTAAAGGCCTTCGCCTGAAATATTGCAAAATAGTTTCACCCGTACTTTTATCCCATTCAATAAAGCCTGCTTTTTTTGCTTCATTAAATATTTCATCGCTTATTGCAGGATTGTTTTTCTTTGCCCATAATACAGCTCTTAAGAAAGCCTGTTCAGGATTTCCAGGAAATGCTATATGAAAAACATTGAGTATTTTTTCAGCACCAATGAGATTGTTTTGTTCGAATGCATCATTAGAAAAGTAATAGCAATAAGCAAAAATGCTGCCTAATAATCGTTTATTTGAATATGCCTGAACTGGAGAAGTTTTTTCTCTAAGCCTGTTCACTTCAGTTCTCCACCAGGCAGTATCACGGCTGAATATATAAATCACATAATTGCTTTTTGTTTGTTTTTCAGTATCTAAAATAATTTGCTGCTGTTTGATTTCTTTTTTGAAAGCACTTGTTTTTTCAAGAGTTACTTTTTTGTCGTCCAACCATTTTGTATCCCATAAATTTTTTATCAGATATTGTAATGCATTTATTTGTTTATAGGCATCCATCCATTTTTTATCAGTAACTACAGTATTTATTTTTTGTTCATAGTTGTTTATTATTGTTCGTATAAATGAAGTATCTTTTTCTGTTTTCTTATCACGCATAAGATTTAATTTCAGCCATATAAATGCGTTTTCCATTGTCGTTGTGTCAAACCATGCATGCGGACCTTCATATTCAATGATGCTATGTCGTACGTTTGATTGTTTGTTTAAATCGATATCGTAGTTTGTTAGGTTTATATAATTCATATCAGTAGTGCCGGCGAAACCAAGGACTTGTTTTCCTGAAAGATTTTCTTCTATCACAGAACCGCCATATATAACATACGGAATGAATGGCTGGGCAGCAGCAACTTTCACAGCCACTTTGCCACCTCCGGAGAAACCGACTAAAGACAAAAAGTTTGGATTCAAATCGTATCTGCTCTTTAATTCCTCCAATGCAATACTGAACGATGCATTTGATTCTTCAAAACTCATTCCGTTCCGGGAAGCATTGAACCCGATTAGCGCAACATCATATTTTTCTGCTAAGGATTTGTATTTACTGACAGGATAATAACCGTTTCCCCAAGGCTCAAAAAAAAAGAAAGCAGGTTTGTCTTTTAAATTGTTTTTTGTGTTTCCGGGAATAAATAACACGAAAGAAATAGTACTGTCATTCTTGAAATATACAGTCTGAATATCTGCATCATCGTTTTGGGCAAAAACTGTTTGCAGGCTGCAAATGCAATAC
>JAYVPA010000239.1:0-11241 GCA_043757615.1 Sphingobacteriales bacterium
AAACCACAAATTACCATTGGTAATAAAATTGGAGAAAAACCACCAAATTTATCAGCATTAACACTCGTAATTTCTTGCCCTAAAACCATAGTTGCTAAAATAGTAGCAACATAAGAACCGAATAAATCGGCACCCATACCTGCTACGTCACCCACGTTGTCGCCCACGTTATCTGCAATAGTTGCAGGATTACGAACATCATCTTCAGGGATGCCTGCTTCCACTTTTCCTACTAAATCTGCACCTACGTCAGCTGCTTTTGTATAAATACCACCACCGACACGAGCAAATAATGCGATTGATTCAGCACCCAAAGAGAATCCGGTCAATACTTCGATAGCAGTTTTCATTTGTATACTATCTATATTAACAACATGGAAGATTTTAAAAAATACGATGAATAAGCCACCCAATCCAAATATTGCTAAACCGGCAACACCTAAACCCATTACGCTACCACCGGTAAATGATACTTTTAATGCTTGTTTTAAACTTGTACGAGCTGCTTGTGTAGTACGAACGTTTGCTAAAGTGGCTACTTTCATACCGATATAACCCGCGGTAGCTGAAAATATGGCACCAATAATAAATGCAACAGCAATTAAAGGACTGGAGTTTTCGCCTTGCAGACCTAAAACAGTCAATAAGATTGCTGCAATAATTGCAAAATAAGTTAATACTTTCCATTCTGCTTTTAAGAAAGCAATTGCACCATCTGCGATATAACCCGCCAGTTCCTGCATGTTCGCATCACCTGCATCTTGTTTTTTAACCCAGGCAAATTTGAACGCTGTGATTATCAATCCAAAAATTCCTAAGAAAGGAACTACAAAAAATAAATTGTTCATATAATTATTTGATTTTTAAAGCGGTGCAAAAGTACAACAAAGTTTAGAATTATTAACAAATGGAGGAATTGTTAACATAAAGAACAAAAAGGACTAAACAGGAGATTAATCTGCTCAGTCCTAATTATGATAAATTGATAAAATAACCTTTAAATCAATGCAAAACTATTGATTAGCAGGCTTATCGCATTTCTTTTTGGCGCATTTTTCTTTGGCGCTTTGTTTGCAAGATGGATTACTTTGCCCTTTCATACAGCATCCTGCGGTTTTTCCTTCAGCAATCGTTTTAGCAGCACCGGTATTGGCAGAAACCGTAAATCCGGTTTGGTCAGCTAATTCTTTCACTGCTTTTTCCGGAGTGATTAGCTTTTCGTCATAGACAATCACAGCGTTTCCGTTTTCAGCGCTCACAGATGTCACTTCCTGAATCCCTTTAATACCCGTAGCTGCTGTTTTGAATTTAGATTCACAACCGCCGCAATGCATGCCCTTTACGGTTAGATTCAAAGTACTTGTGGCAAATAATTGAGCAGATGTAATGATGCTCAATAAGATTAAAAGTGATTTTAGAGATTTCATATAAAGATTAATTTGTTATTGATAATGCATTAATCCTATTACCAATGCAATTATAAAGAAAACCAAAGATAAGACAACCATTATCTTATTTTGTTTTTTAAACCCTATAATTCCTAAAGGAATGGCCAATAAGGCGAATGTAATTTTAGGGTCGAGCCAGTGCTGCCATCCGTCAAAGCCAACTAACATATACGCCAAAATAAATCCCGTTAATAGAAACCCAATGGAAAATAAAGTTTCTACAACAAGCGTTTTCTTTTTGTACGTTAAGAAAGCTTCTTGTTTTCCTGAAAGGAAGAGAATAGATTTGATAGTATAGGAAAGCAAAAACACAATAGCGAAACCTAAATGCAAATGAAGTAATAGTGGAAAATCCATAGAAAAAATTTGTACAAATGTAATCAGATTTGTATAAATACAATTTGCTTTTTTAAAGCGCCAATGTATTAATGAATTAGTTTGGAATAAATGTTATTTTTAAATAATACATTATTATTATTGATTAAAAGTGATTAATCACAAACAATTGTCTTAATTTAGCATCACAGACCATACACTGTAAAACCAGATAGATTTTAGCCGTTTACAATTGTAGAATGAAATATTTATTATCAAGATTTTTTTTAAGTGTAATACTTACATTAACAGCTATTAGTTTGTCTAAAGCACAGGATCCTTCATTTGCACAATTTTACCAATTCAGAACATATTTAAATCCGGCAGCGACCGGCTCGGAAAGAGGATTAAGTGTATCCATAATCTATAAAAATCAATGGAATTATGTTCCGGGTGGATTTAATACTTATGGTATGTCTGTAGATGTACAATCGGCAAGGGCGTCATCAGGATTTGGTATTACCGCCTACCGCGATATGGAAGCAAAAACATTGCAGACAAATTACGTTTCTGCTTCGTATGCGTATATTGCGAAAATATCAAAAAACATAAACTTACACTTTGGTGTAAATGCTGCGTTTGTCAATAAATCATTAGATAAAAGCAGATTGATTTTTACTGACCAGTTAGATCCGGAAGTGGGTGTAGTACCTGGAGGTTCAAGTACAAATATTGTGTTGAGAAAAGTAAACATGTTTGATCTGGATGCAGGAGTTTTGCTGCGATTCAGATATGATATTAACAAACATCCGGTACATAACTCTCTCGGCTTTTCAGTACATCATTTGACAAGACCGGACGAATCGTTTGAAAATATTTCTACAAAAATACCGATGCGTTTTACAGTAACGTATGGGGCTATATTTCCTGTATCAAGAGGAAAATACAAACGCAATATTGATTTCTATGTTTCGCCTGTATTTAAATTTGATTTCATGGAAAAATTGCGTGTCTATAATGCAGGTATGTTTGCTACATTCAAACCGGTATATGCCGGCGTAATGTATCAGTTGAATAAATTCAGCGATAACAGTACACACGGATTAATATTTGTTGGCGGCATTGACTGGGATTTAGGACAAGATGATTTTATGACATTAAATGTCGGATATAGTTATCAGATGGATTTCACGGGGGTAACATCTAAAAGCAAAGGTCAGCATGAAATTACATTAAAAATGAACTTCAATAACGTAGCAATTTTTTCTCCTAAAAAGAAGAGAGGAAAGAAAATTGACTGCTATGATTTTCCGGGAAGGAATGCCGTTAAATTGTTTTAACTTTATTATAAGAGATGAAAATAAAATTACAAATACTCCTAGCCGCGCTGTTTTTATTAGGCTCGCAAAGTTCAAAAGCTGTTTGTGATTTTACAATATCTAAATCTGTTGTTTGTGCAGGTGAAGTTGTCACCATACAGCTTTCACAACCGTATGCTAGATACCACAACATAATAGTTTATAAAGGTGTTTACCCGTTTGGTTCAATTGCAACTACACCGGGCGACTATACTGTTTTATTACCTTATGATGCAACAAGAGATAATACAATAAAAATAACTTTCAGAGGATCAGCAGTTGTTCAACAATTCAGAATATTGTTAGCAGAAAGTAACAGTGATTTAAATCAGACTCCAACTGTTCCCTGTAACGGAGGTAAAGTAATTACAGTGAATCCATCACCGGATCCTGAACTCAAAGAAACAAATAATTTTGTTTTTTGTAATGCAATTACTGCGCAGAACATAAACATCACAAATGTTTCAAACACGATTGCAACAAACACCAATTATTCAATTAACTGGGGTGATGGAAACCCGGTTATTAATACGGCAACATTCAACAGTGTTTTAACACATAACTATGCACCCGGAAGTTATAAAATTACATATACTGTTACGGGTGCTGCACCTGCACCGTGTAACAGCGCCACGAAAACATATAATGTATTAATTGGGAAAGCACCAACGATTTCTATTTCTGCCTCATCACCAACAGTTTGTATTCCGGCGAATTTTGAACTACCGATTAATTTACCGCAAACCACAGGTGTCAATTCTGCAAGTACGTTATATAAAGTTTTTTTAAACGGAGAGCTGGATACTATTTATGATAACACTAATTTACCTGCATTATTAAAATATACTTTTACAAAAGGAAGCTGTGGTATTATTTCAAAGGATTGCAACACAGACAATAAATTTTCAGTAAGAATATATGCGGTTAATGAATGTGATATTACTGACATCAGCCAATGTATAATTGTACTGGATAGCATTCATCCGGTGATTGGCGGACCCGATACAGTATGTTTAAACGAACCTGTGCAATATAGAAATACAGATCCGTTAAGCAGGGACGATCAATGTAATGAACCGCAAAAAGTTTGGTCTGTTCTGCCTAACACAGGTTTTAATACAAGTACACCATTAAATTCGCCTACCTATAATAATCTCAATATCAAGTTCACAGTAAAAGGCACCTATTTTATTCATTTAAAAGTAACTGGAGCCTGTAATGTAAAAGATACTTCTTATAAAGTAATAGTAGTAGACAGAGTAAATGCACAGGCTGCTTTTGTGTCGCCGTCGTGTATTCCTGCAAGCGGATTTATAGACATACCTATTACGAATAATTCATCCGATACAGCTGATATTATAAAATACATATGGACAGTAACACCTTCGGCAGGAGTTACTTTTTCTGCAGGAAATCAGAATACAAAAAATGTAACTATACGATTTACAAAATCGGGTACATATAATGTCAGCCTTACAGTACAAGGCGGTTGTAATGAAGATACATGGGATAGTGTATTGGTGGTGAAAGGAAAACCGTCAATAGATACGATTAAAATTCCACAAGCTTGTTTTGTGCCGTTTGTAATAAATCCAAAAAATTATTTTATCTATTCAAACGGTGGTGATAATAATGCTACTTTCTCCTGGACGCTTACAGGCGGTATTCCTGCAAGTTCAAGTGTAGAAGACCCCGGAAACGTAACCTATAATAACCCCGGAACATTTCCAATAACATTACTGATACGTGCACAATGCGGTGATTCTTCAAAGACTAATTTTATTACAGTAAATAATAATATCAGGCCAAACGCAGGCAGAGATTTTGGTCTTTGCGTGTTTGATCCGCCATTCCAGCTGACACCAGCACCGACAGGCGGAATCTGGCGTGGAAGAGGAATTACAGATTCTGTAAGAGGAATATTCAGTCCGTCATCTGTACCTACAGGAACCTATGACGTAGTGTATGTATTGAATCCAAACGGCACTTGTCCAACATATGATACCGTCAGAATAAAAGTTTCAGAAATTGTTGGATTAACCGCAGGACCGGATCAGGAAATTTGTAAAGGATCAGGCACCTTACAATTAATAGGCAACCCTCTTTTTCCGGGTGGAAGCTGGATAGGAACAGGCGTGATAAATACAACGGCAGGCATTTTTGATCCGACAGGAATCGTTCCGGGAAATTATCAGATTGGCTATATTTATAAAGATTCTTCGGGCGCATGTCAGGATACTGCATATAAAAGAATTACGGTATTTGATAGTGTACATGTTTCTCTTCCACCGCCTGTTTTATGCGTAAATCAATCTTTTAATTTTGGAACAATGACGGGAAATATTTCAAACGCAAATTGGAATTTTGGTGACGGAACACCTGATGCAATTGTAATTAATCCATCACATACTTATTCTGCTCCCGGAAATTATATAGTTACATTAAGAGCAGAAACTCCGGACAGATGTAAAGACACCATAAAGATTCCGATTAAAGTAGTGAAGAATCCACCATTGTCTTTTTTAGTTTCACCGGATACGACTTGTACAGGAAATAATATTTTATTTAGCTTTCCCGCAGGACATGATACAGCCACTAATTATGTATGGGATTTTGGAATTGCTACCGTTCAGAGTAATACACCAACAAGCCAGGTATTTTCATTTCCAAAACCGATATTAAAAGACACCTTGTATTTTGTTACACTTCGAGCAGATTATTTCTGTGGGCCATCTTTCTATACAGATACAGTAAAAGTGAAAGCATCCCCAAAAGCAGATTTTGGAATTCAGCCAATCGGTTGCTCTCCGTTTACACCAACATTAGCGAATACATCTTATGGTTCACCAACTAATTTTTTATGGAATTTTGGAAACGGACAAACTACGACCATGCAAAGTCCTAATCCGCCTACATATATAAATATGACGCGCAGGGATTCAACATTTACAATAAGATTAAAAGTATCGAATGCGTGCGGAACAGACAGCGTGAAGAAAAATATTATTGTAAAAGCAAATGATGTTTTCGCAAAATTCTTTACAAATATTAATCAGGGTTGTCAGCCACTAACAGTAGACTTCTTTAATATTTCTTCACCAGGTGCAGAAGTCATCTGGGATTTCGGAGACGGCACTTCTGCATATGCAGATCAGGTATCACATGAATATGACAGTGCAGGTACGTTCAGAGTAAAATTATTAGCGATTGGTTCATGTGGAAGAGATTCTTTCTTTTCAACCGTTACTGTTTTTGATAAACCAAAACCAAATTTTAATGTACTGACACCTTGCGTAAATTCTAATGCGCAATTTATAAATACTACTACCAACGGCAATAGTTACGTATGGGATTTTGGTGATGGTACCACTCCGTCTACAAGACCCAATCCAACGCATATATATACTGCAATTGGCGTATATTCGGTAAAACTAATTGTGGCTAACAGCCGTCCATGTGTTGATTCCATTACAAAGCAAATAAGTGTTACTGAAAAACCGACTGCCGCATTTAGTGTGGTTGTTCCAAAAGTATGCGAACAGGAGCCTACGGTTTTCTTAAATACTTCAACAAATTCAGTTAGCTGCCTTTGGTATTTAGGAAACGGTGAAACCTCCACAGACTGCGGACTTACTTATGTATACCCAAGAGCAGGAATTTATAATGTAACTCTGGCAGTTGCAAACGGAGATTGCAGAGATAGTGTAACCAAGGTAGCTTCAGTAGAAATTTATCCAAAACCTATTGCTGATTTTATATATGATTTCACAGGTAACGGGTTTAATGCTCCCATTGTATTTACAAATACAACGGTGAATGGTATAAGTTATGTCTGGGCTTTTGGTGATCAGGATTCCAGTACCCTTACAGATCCTACACATCAATATACCGGAGAAGGACCATACAGAGTAACTTTATTTACAATAAGTAATCATGGCTGCAGAGATACGGTTTCGCATACATTAGGTGTAGACTATACAGGACAATTATATGTACCAAATGTATTTTCACCTGAAGTTGGTATTGGCGAATCTGCCATCTGGAAACCAAAAGGATTAAGCATGAAAGAATATCATGTGGAGGTATTTTCTACTTATGGACAGTTACTTTGGGAATCTACTGCATTAGAAAACGGACAACCCACAGAAGGTTGGGATGGCAGATACAAAGGAACACTATTGCCGCAAGATGTATATGTCTGGAAGATACGCGCCATCTTTACAGACGGTAAAGCATGGGAAGGAATGAAAGACCCGAAGACAGGCAAAAAAGCAATTATGGGTTCGATAGTCTTATTAAGATAAAAATACACATGCAGAAATAAGAAAGACGCCATATCGTGGCGTCTTTCTTATCAAATTATTTTTCGTCCTTATTGTCTCCGCCGTGGTCGGCAATTAAAATCCATTTTCCACCCTGTTTTTGTAAAATATCTGTCCAGCGTCCGGTTTTCCATTGTTTTTTGTTTTCCATATTTTCGGTCTGCATGGAATAAAAATAATCTACAATAGCAACATCATCGTGGATCAGAATTGCAGCAGGTGTAATATCATAAAACAACATTTTGCTATTTTTCATACTGAGATTTACATACTTAGCAGTAGAGGCTTTTCCCTGTGGTACAGGAGAATTGTAATCCCAGCCCATGTAATCCGGACTGAAGTAACTTAAAAAACCATCGACATCACCCTTTCCCTGCAAAGACCAATAGGTTTCCACATTAGACCAGACTTCTTTTTGTTGGGTGTTCCAGGTTTGTCCGAATACCTTATTTGTAAAGGATGTGACTGTAAATGTGATAAACAGCATAATGCTGATAAAATGATTTCGTTTCATAGTATTTAATTTAAAGGTTAATGTAATTTTTAAATTTAAATACAATTAGTCAAATCGAATGTTAATCTTTTAAATAGGCACATGAAAAAATCAAAAGCCGTCCTTAATGGGGACGGCTTTTCAGAAATCTATTTAACTTAACAAAAAACATCAATAGATACTTTCCTGTTTATTTTATAATGCTTTCAACTCAATAGAAGTCTAAAGTTAAGCAATATCGAAACGGTCAAGATTCATAACCTTATCCCATGCAGCAACAAAGTCTCTCAAGAACTTCTCTTTAGAGTCATGAGACCCATAGACTTCGGCTATAGCACGCAACTCAGAGTTAGAACCAAAGATTAAATCAGCGCGAGTAGCTGTCCATTTTATATTACCACTTGTACGGTCATGACCGTCAAATGTTTCTTTCGTCTCAGAATTAGCTTTCCAAACAGTACTAATATCCAGCAAATTTACAAAGAAATCATTGCTCAAAACTCCGGGTTGTTTAGTGAAAACACCATCTTTAGATTCATTAAACGTTGCGTTTAATACGCGTAAGCCACCCACAAGAACAGTCATTTCAGGAGCCGTAAGTGTGAGCAATTGTGCTTTATCTATCAATAATTCTTCTGTAGATACAGTATATTTTGTTTTTAGGTAATTGCGGAAGCCATCTGCAACAGGTTCTAATACTGCAAAAGATTCTGCATCTGTTTGTTCTTGCGTAGTATCCATACGGCCAGGCGTGAAAGGAACCTTTACTTCAGAACCACCATCTTTAGCTGCCTTTTCTATTGCTGCACACCCTGCTAATACAATTATATCAGCTAAAGAGACTTTCCTGCCATCCGCATTAAATTCTTTTTGAATTCCCTCTAAAGTGCCTAATACTTTTGATAATTGTGCAGGATTGTTTACCTGCCAGTCTTTCTGTGGCGCTAAGCGAATGCGGGCACCATTGGCACCGCCACGCTTATCAGAACCACGGAAGGTAGAAGCGGAAGCCCATGCAACAGATACTAGCTGAGAAACAGATAACCCTGAAGCTACTATTTTTGATTTCAATGCAGCAATATCACTTTCATTAATTAAGTCATGATTTATTGCCGGAATCGGGTCTTGCCAGATCAATTCTTCTTTTGGTACTTCAGGACCTAAGTAACGAGCAATTGGACCCATGTCTCGATGAGTTAATTTAAACCAGGCACGAGCGAAAGCATCTGCAAACTCATCAGGATTTTCTAGAAAGCGTCTTGAAATTTTTTCATAAACAGGATCTAGACGTAAAGACAGATCTGTCGTCAGCATTTTCGGCAAATGTTTTTTTGTAGTATCATAAGCGTCCGGTATTATTCCATCGCTATTTTTTGCTATCCATTGTTGAGCGCCACCCGGACTTTTTGTAAGTTCCCATTCAAAGCCAAATAAATTCTCAAAGAAATTGTTACTCCATTGAGTAGGTGTTTTTGTCCAGGTAACTTCCAAACCACTGGTGATGGTATCGGCGCCTTTGCCGCTGCCATAGCTGTTATTCCAGCCAAATCCCTGCGCTTCAATTGCTTCTGCTTCAGGCTCAACACCTACATGTGAGGATGGTGCGGCACCATGTGTCTTACCAAAACTATGTCCACCGGCTATCAATGCGACAGTTTCTTCATCGTTCATTGCCATCCGGCCAAAAGTATCTCTTATGTCTTTTGCAGCAGCAATAGGATCCGGATTTCCATCAGGTCCTTCCGGATTTACATAAATTAGTCCCATTTGTACTGCGGCCAATGGATTTTCCAAATCACGTGTGTGAATTTTTCCATCTGCATTATCATCAGAAACCACAACACCACCTGCTTTGTCAACACCTTTAGAGCCATCCGCATAACGCAAATCCCCTTCTAACCATTTTGTTTCTGAACCCCAATAAACATCTTGTTCAGGTTCCCAGACATCTTCACGCCCACCTCCAAAACCAAATGTCTGAAAACCCATTGATTCCAATGCCACATTTCCTGAAAGAATCATAAGATCTGCCCAGGATATTTTTTGACCATATTTTTGTTTTATAGGCCAAAGTAATCTACGTGCTTTATCCAGACTGACATTGTCGGGCCAGCTATTTAGTGGTGCAAAACGTTGCTGACCTGCACCTGCGCCTCCACGACCATCGCCTGTACGATAGGTACCGGCACTGTGCCATGCCAAACGGATGAAAAAAGGTCCATAATGACCAAAATCTGCCGGCCACCACTCCTGTGAGTCGGTCATTAAATGATGTAGGTCTTTTTTCAACGCTTCATAATCTAAACTTTTAAATGCTTCAGCATAATTAAAATCTTTGCTCATTGGATTTGACAGGGTGGAATTTTGGCGAAGAATGTTTAGTTTTAACTGATTTGGCCACCAATCATGATTTTGTGTTCCATTACCACCACTATTCATTTTTTGTGGTATTCCATGATTAAATGGACATTTGCCTTGAGATGTGTTGTTTTCCATATTCTTTATTTAAAGTATTTTTTAGCGCATAATTTATTTTGTGAAAGTACTCCACTTTATTTAAGCTTTCAGATATTTTTTTACAATGTAAAAATGACACAATTTGTTTTATAATAAAAATCGATTAATTTTATTATTCAATAAGAAAATACTATGAATCTTTCGCTTACTCAATTAGAATATATTTTAGCAATAGACACTTATCGTCATTTTGCAAAAGCAGCAGACGCCTGCCTCGTGACGCAGCCTACTTTGAGTATGCAGCTAAAAAAATTAGAAGAAGAACTGAATATTGATATTTTCGACAGAAGTAAACAGCCGATTATACCGACAGACGCGGGAAAGCAATTAATAGAACAAGCTCGTATCATTCTGCGTGAAGCAAAAAAACTGCAGCAAATTGCGAAACATTATGATGATAGTTTTGAAGGTAGTTTGACAATTGGAATCATACCAACGTTAGCACCATATCTGCTGCCATATTTTTTAGGAGATTTTTTGAAAAAATACAAACTGATAAAATTAGTTATTCAGGAATTAACGACTGAAGAGATTATATTTAAACTGAATAAAGATGAACTGGATGTTGGAATTTTAGCAACACCACTGCACGAAAACAATTTAGTGGAGGAGCCTTTATTTTATGAGGAAATAAAAGTGTACGCGCATTATAACCATCCGTTAACGAAAAAGAGAAATCTGGATCACAATGATATTTTACGCAATGATATCTGGATGTTGTCGAAAGGAAATTGTTTCAGAAATCAGGTTATCAATATTTGCTCGAATCCAATTCGCATGAACGACCA
>JAYVPA010000240.1:0-11238 GCA_043757615.1 Sphingobacteriales bacterium
TTTTCAGAACGTTTAGTAAGGCAAAATCTGGATTTATCTAAATTTGAATACGATATTTTTATCACAAAATATGCAGGTCATGCTATAAAAGTGGCACAACAATCTTTAATCGAAAATATAGATATCGTGGCTGTTGCCGGCGGCGATGGTACTCAAAATGAGGTCGGGCAAGTACTGCTAAATAAGCCTATTATTATGGCAAGTATTCCTACCGGTTCCGGAAATGCGAATGCACGAAAATTAAAAATTCCGATTGATGTAGCAAAATCTATTCAGCTTATTAATACGGGAAAACCATTTAAAATAGATGCATTAATCTTAAACGGGCAACCCTTTTTTATGGCAGCAGGAATTGGTTATGATGCCAAAGTAGTTGAACAGTTTAATAAAATTCCTTTTCGTGGTGTAGGTGCTTACTTGGCTGGTGTGTTAACGACAGCATTCACTTACAAATTGCCGCATTTCACAATTGAAATTGACAATGAAAAAACAATTGAAACGGAAGCTTTTACGGTGCTGATTACCAGTACGGGTCAGCTTGGATATAATGTTGAATTCACAAAAAACAGTATTTTAAATGACGGAAAATTTGAGATTACAATTGTAAAAAACTTCGACAGAACAAAAGTTCCGAATTTAATTTACGAAAGTTTCTTTGGCGATTTAGCTTCACAGGAAATGCTGGAAACACACCAGGTAAATAAAGTTTTAAAAATAAGGACTAATTCGATTGAAAGTATACAAATGGATGGTGACTACAAAGGGAAAACAAATTATATCGAAGTTATTTGTAAAAAACAGGCATTGAATTTCTTGGTAGATAAAGATTTTGTTTTATAAATATAAGTTATGACAGACGACTGGAAAAAGAAATTAGGCGCAACAGTTTATTCTACTAATCCGGATTTTAAATTTGAATCGGAAAATGAAAAAACTGAAACATTAGCTAAAGAAAAGCAACAACTATTTGTTTCTATCGACAAAAAGCAACGTAAGGGAAAAACAGTTACGCTAATAGAAAATTTTATTGGAAAAACTGAAGATATGGAAACCTTAGCCAAATTATTAAAAACAAAATGTGGTGTTGGCGGGTCTGCTAAAGACGGTGAAATTGTTATTCAGGGTGATTTTAAAATTAAAGTGAAAGAAATACTGGAAAAAGAAGGTTACAAAGTGAAACTGAAAGGATGAATCTTGATAACGAAATAAATAATCTTTCTCAAAACGCAGCACAGAAGAAGAAATCGTATCAAAAAATAATACTGCAGCTTAAGAAACTAAAACCATTTGATGTTGATGAATTATTTCACACCCAGCACGAGCAGGTTTTTAATGAGATAGATTGTCTGCAGTGCGCCAATTGCTGTAAAACCACACCTGCCTTAGTCAGCAATGAAGACATTAACAGAATTGCTAAACATTTACAGATTTCTCCCAAAGACTTTATGAAAAAATATGTCAGCAAAGACGACGATGGTGATACAATTCTAAATAAAACTCCTTGTACTTTTTTAGGAAGCGATAACAAATGTGCTATATACGAAGTGAGGCCTTTTGCCTGTAAGGACTACCCGCATACCAACCGGAAAAAAATGCAGCAGATTTTAGATTTAACAGTTAAGAATGCAGAAATCTGCCCTGCTGTATTGCGTATTTTAGATACAATAGAACAAAGTTTAAGATAAATTTTCCCGCATTCTCTTTCAATTTTACCATTTACTCATTTAGATTGACAAAATCTGTAAAAGGGTCTAAACTTATATTACATTTTTAATTAAAACCATAAAACATCATGAAAAAATTATTCATCGCAAGTATCATTGGAATGACAATCTTCCAATCTTGCACTAAAGAAAGTAAAATCCAGCCTGTTGATGCTCCAAATCAAATTTCATCTTCTGATGCCAAAGCTCCTGTTCTAACTCCAAAGGGGTGTAATTAACCCAGAGAAGTGTGCAACAGATGTTCCGGTAGTAAAAATTTACACAGGAACATCGAAGTTACAGGCTGGTACATTCACTACAGAGAGAGGAAAAACAATAATACCTAAACCAAATGAGCCGACCCCGCCAATTATTATTCCAAATTTTCAAGTGAAGTGATGCGAATGAAAAATTAAAATACCTGACGGACTGTTTTTGTCAGGTATTTTTTATTTCAAATTTTTATGATAAATAATTTTTGTTCTCAATTCGTTTTCCAAAATGAATTATCAAACGTATTTGCATCAAAATAAAAACTGCTATCATGTAATACGCAGAAATATTTCCAACAAAATGACTGATTACAAATAAGGGTGTAAATAAAAGTGTTGTACTAAGGTTTGTTACAGAAAAATCGCCTAAAGCATTCCACAGTTTTTCTTTCCAGTCATTCTTTGTAATAAATAAAATGAAGATAGCATGGAAAACAGGATATACAAAAAACAAATTAATCCCGATTATATTCAACTGAATTTTCGCAGCAATTATTATGCTGTAAAACAAACCCACACATACCGATATCAGGCTTAATCTCCAAGCTAAATTAAAATCTGGTGCGCAGTCTATGTTCTGGTTTGCCGCAATCTTTGAAGGCACGATAATACGTCTGTTGTAAGAAATAAAACTATACAAAGGTCTAACCAGTTTTTTTGCTGATTCATTTTTTAAAATACGTGCAAAAACAGGAAACATATTGGCAAGTATTATGGTCAGACTATCAATGCCATATTCTACTTTTCCGGTTTTTTTATCCAGTAAAGGAATTTCATGTCTGCTTCGGTGCACATCCAATTGTTGTATGGATTTTTCATCCAAGTCATTAAATGAAATTCTGCCGTTTTCTTCTAAAGCCCCAACTTGGATAAATTTGTCAGTGTACCAGCAACATAACGGACAATTGCTGTCGTAGATTAATGCTTTGTCGTCTAACGTTTTCATAAAATTAATTTTTATTATCTTGTAATTCTTCTATTAAATTGAGTTCATTGTTTGTATGATTTTTTTCATATTTAAAATGTTTTCGTGCCCATGAAAAACGAACCCAAACCATTATTTCCGGTATCAGGATATAGAAAATAATAAACAGAGTAAAGCGAATACTATCATCGAAATTCCTAAAAAGATAAGTACCCAACCCAACTAAAATCAAATATATGATAGCACCATAAAAATGAATAGTACGTTCCTTCTTTAAAAATTCAGTTTTAAAAGCAAACAGATGTAATAGATCAGAGATTAACTGGTATAATCCGATAATTGGAAATACAAGCGCAATACCATAAACTGTAATTACGCCAAGTGGATTCAATACACACGCTAAAAAAACTTGTATGTAATAATCGATTTTGATAAACTGTTTCATTGTATTTGTATTTAGAGTTTGAAATTTTTTATACTTTATATTATTGTATTTTCAGTAATTTATGAAAGTTTATTTTAAAAAAATAGGTTTCTCTATTTTGCTATTATTTTTAAAATCTTATCCCAGAACCAGCTTTCTTCTGCTTTAAAAATACCTTCAATTAATCTGTCTACGTTTAATGCAAGTTTATGTACATCATTAACCATTTTCACAAAATGTTTGTTATCATCATTTTTTACCACTATATCGATATGTTTTATTTCGTTTAGTAACTTAAGAATCGGATCTAATTCTCTTGTTTTTCTGATTTTTGCCACTTGTTTAGCAATTTTCCAGACATCTTTTTCTCCAACAAAATAATCTCTTCGTTCACCTAGTTTAAAAACTTTGCTCACTAAACCCCAGTCGGTCAGTTCACGGATATTCATGTTAGCATTCCCTCTTGAAATGGATAATTCTTCCATAATATCTTCCGTACTAAGTGCCTCTGTAGAAACCATCATCAATGCGTGAATCTGCGCCATAGTCTTATTAATTCCCCATTGAGAACCCAATGCACCCCACGCTTGTACGAATTGTAATTTTGCATCTTTGATTTGCATATTCAAATATAATACAAAGTTCTCAAACTTTCAATAATTATTGAAAGTTTTTTTCAACATCCTACATTTGGTTTAAATTACGCCTTTTACAATACAAAAACTGTCCATTTTTACCGTATTCTAATTCAAAATGACCACTTACTCATTCAACTTGATATACATCAAGAATACTTAGTAAACTTGTATTACAAAAACAAACCATAAAACTATGATTAACCTTATTTTATGAGTTTCTCATAAATTTCAATAATTCTTAGTTGCGTGTAGCTCGGATGCAATGTCCGGGCTTTTATGTATATTACAACGTGGTGAAAATAGAAAGGAAAATAAAAAGGTAATACTATGAGAAAATATTTATTTTTTATTCTGATTGTAACAGCCTGTCAACAGTCGTCTGAAGAAAAGATGCATTCGGAGATAAATAAATATGTGAATGTAAATTTTCATGACCCAAAATCATTTGAGTTTATTTCATTAAAAATAAATGACACGTCATACGTAAAAGACGAGATTGGTTTTTTGACGACTAAAATAGTAACAGATGGGTATCTAATAGGACAAACAGAAAAACAATTTCCAGTATTGGATAAAATTATTAAGCTATCAAAATATTTGGGAGATTCTTACGAAGTTGAAAGTAGTGAAAAAGAAAAAACAGATTATTTGAAAAAAATTGAAGACTATAAAGTTGAAATGGAAGTATATCAAGATAAAATTAATGAATTGCAAAAATTAGACAGCAATAGGATTTACCAAATAAACACTAAATGCGATTATCGGGCAAGAAATAAAGTAGGTGCTTTAAACCTAAGCAGTGCAATAATAACATTCAATGACAGCTTAAGGCTTATAAATTTTGATGATTCAGGTAACGATTAGCTTTAGTTTCTAACTCTGTACAAACTTAATAAAAAACAAGATTTATTTAATTAATATGCCTTTGTATGTGTATGATAATCAATATGCAATCATACGCAAATAAATATATCTAACATATAATGCCTGACTTTTTTTGTTTAATAATCAATGGATTAAATTGTTGAAAAATAAAAATAAATAAATTAAGTTTTATAGGTCTCTTCTATCGTAATTTTAGGGTAGATATTCATTAATTCTCTAACTCATTAATTCAATAATTCTGCTATGTGCGATTTCGCCCCACTTCACTGTCATACTCAATACTCCCTTTTAGATGGTGCTGCTGATGTGGATGCTATGGTTAAAAAAGCAAAAGCAGATAATATGCCGGCAGTTGCTATTACCGATCACGGCAATATGTTTGGTGCATTCAAGTTCTTTGCAGCTTGTAAAAAACACGGAGTAAAACCAATTCTAGGTTGTGAAGTATATGTAGTGGAAGATCGTTTTAATAAGAAATTCACACGCGAAAATAAAGACAAACGTTATCATCAGTTATTACTGGCAAAAAATGAAATCGGTTATAAAAATCTGATGAAGATTGTATCTCAAGGTTTCATTGATGGCATTTACATGGATTTCCCGCGTGTCGACAGAGAACTGATAAAACAATACAAGGAAGGAATCATTGCCACCAGTTGTTGTATTGGTGCAGAAATTCCTCAAACCGTGATTAACAAAGGACCGGAAGCTGCAGAGAAAGTTTTTTTAGAATGGCTGGATATTTTTGGTGAAGATTATTACATTGAATTACAGCGTCATGAAATTAATGATTTAGATGGAACTGGCTGGAGTCAGGAAGGTATTAATCAGGAATTATTAAAAATTGCAAAAAAGCATAATGTCAAAGTAATTGCTACAAATGATTCGCATTATGTAGATCAAAAAGACAGTGAAGCGCATGATATATTGTTGTGTCTGCAAACAGGAAAAGATTTTGTTGATCCCAACAGATTTAAATTTCCGAATAATAAATTCTTTTTCAAGACACAGTATGAAATGAAGGAATTATTTAAAGATGTTCCATTCGCTATTGAAAACACACTGGAGATTGCGGAAAAAGTACAGTCTTTAAATTTACAGCGTGATGTATTGTTGCCTGCATTTAAGTTACCTGTTGGTTTTACAAACCAGGATGAGTTTTTAAAATTCCTAACATTTGACGGAGCAAAAAAACGATGGGGTGATATCATTCCGATACATATTATAGAACGCCTTGACTTCGAGTTGAAAACCATACAACACATGGGTTTCCCGGGCTACTTCTTAATCGTACAGGATTTTATTAATGCAGGGAAAAATCTGGGCGTCTCTATTGGTCCGGGTCGTGGCTCGGCTGCAGGCTCTGCGGTTGCTTATGCTATTGGTATCACAAATGTGGACCCGATAAAATACAATTTACTATTTGAGCGTTTCTTAAATCCGGATCGGATTTCTATGCCGGATATTGATATAGATTTTGACGATGAAGGCAGACAAAAAGTAATCGATTATGTGATTGACAAATACGGAAAAAATCAGGTTGCACAAATTATTACTTATGGAACCATGGCTGCAAAATCTTCCATTAAAGATGTGGGCCGTGTTTTGAAAGTTCCATTATCGGAAACAGATAAAATGTCGAAACTCGTTCCTGAACGTCCAAAGGTTACATTAGCAGAAGCATTTAAAGAAGTAGATGAATTGCGTGCTTTCCGTCACAATGGGCAAATGCAGGAACGCACGTTGAAATTAGCGGAAGATTTAGAAGGTTCTATCCGTAACCGGGGTATTCATGCTTCCGCAATTATTATTGCGCCGGATGATATTGTTAATTATGTTCCTGTCTGCACTGCAAAAGATGCTGATTTACGTGTGACACAATTTGACGGCAGCATTATTGAAAATGCGGGTATGCTGAAGATGGATTTTTTAGGATTGAAAACCCTGACGATTCTTCGTGATGCATTAAGACTGATAGATAAAATTCATGGAATTAAAATTGATTTAGATACGATTCCCTTAGACGATAAAAAAACTTTTGAATTATATCAGCGTGGTGATACAATCGGCACTTTCCAATTTGAAAGCGCCGGTATGCAAAAATATTTACGGGATTTAAAACCTGATAAGTTTGATGATTTAATTGCAATGAATGCCTTGTATCGTCCGGGGCCGATGGATTATATTCCGAGTTTTGCTGCACGTAAAAATGGTAAGGAAAAAGTAGAATACGATTTGCCGGAGATGCAGGAATTGCTGGAAGAAACATACGGCATCACAGTTTATCAGGAACAAGTGATGTTATTGTCGCAGAAGCTGGCAGGCTTTACCAAAGGTAAAGCCGATGAGTTGCGTAAAGCAATGGGAAAAAAAGACAGGGCAAAACTAGATTCTTTAAAGCCCATGTTTATTGAAGGCTGCGCAAAAAATAATATAGAGACAAAAATCTGTGAAAAAATATGGGTCGACTGGGAAAAATTTGCATCGTATGCATTTAATAAATCACACTCCACCTGTTATGCATTTGTTGCATTTCAGACAGCCTATTTAAAAGCACATTATCCTGCAGAGTATATGGCTTCAGTTTTATCGCACAATATGAGTGACATCAAACAGATTAATTTCTTTTTGAGCGAGTGCAGAAGAATGCAGGTTCCTACATTGGGTCCGGATATTAATGAAAGCGATGTACGTTTTTCAGTTAATAAAGCGGGTGAGATTCGTTTTGCTTTATCAGCAATTAAAGGTGTGGGCGAAGCTGCAGTGACAGATATTTTAATTGAAAGAGAAAAAGGCGGATTCTTCGCAACTATTTTTGATTTAACGAAACGTGTCAGTTCGCGCTCTGTAAACAAAAAGAATATAGAATCACTGGCACAAGCAGGCGCATTTGATAGCTTCATAAATGTACACCGTGCGCAATATTTTCACAAATACAAAGATGATTCTTCTTTTATCGAATTAGCAATACGCTATGGAAATAATGTGAAAGAACAAAATTCATCTACTGCATTTTCTTTGTTTGGTGATACTGTAGATGCCAATATTCCTGAACCAGAAATCCCTCACACAAATCCATGGGTTTCTTTTGAGAAATTGCAGAAAGAAAAAGAAGTAACAGGCATTTATATTTCCGGTCATCCCTTAGATGATTTTGAATTGGAAACGAGAAATTATACGAATACAACATTTGACGATATAGAAAGATTCAGAGATAAAGATGTGAGTGTTGCGTGCATGGTTTCCAGCGTGAATAAACGAATGGATAAAAATGGCCGTCCATGGGCAATTGTAATGGTGGAAGACTTAGACAGCACCATGGAATTAGCTTTCTTCAGTGAGGATTATAACAAGTATCTCGCATTTTTAGAACAAGGTCATCGTTTGTTATTAAAAGGGTTTTACAATCAAAGTTACCGCGACAAAGAAAAGTATGAGTTGAAAGTAAACCAGATGGAATTTTTGCAGGATGTGCTGGAAAAATATTGTAAGGGATTACGCTTAATGATGAACTATAAAAATTTAGATGAGCCGACCGTAGATAAAATTTATAAAATCATTTCTAAACATCATGGTAAAAAACCATTTACCATTTATTTGTATGATGATAATGATCAACCGCTCACCTTTCAATCAGGCAAAACAGGTGTAAAGATTTCTAAAGATTTATTTAATCTGTTAAGCGAGATTCCCAATATAGTTCCGAAGTTGATTTTTTAATTTTCTAAAAATATGACCATGACAATACCAACAAAATATCAAACCGTCATTCCATATTTATTACTGCACAACGCACTTGACTTTTTAGATTTCATGCAGGATTTATTCAATGCAGAAATTAAAGAAAAACATACGCGCGGTGATGATTTGGGGCATGCAGAATTAAAAATCGGTAATGCCACATTGATGCTTGGCGGGGCAACCGGTGAATGGCAGCCGTTAAACGCCAGTTTGTTTGTATATGTTGAAGATGCGGATGCCTCTTATGCAAAAGCATTAGAACTGGGCTGCACTTCTATTATGGAATTATCCAATCAGGAATATGGCAGAACTTGCGGCATTAAAGATACTTACGGAAATACGTGGTGGATTACTTCTGTTTAATTTTTAATTTAAACGCAAAGTTCACAAAGTTTTTACGCAAAGTTTGCAAAGAAAATCTTCTTTTTCTTTGCGTTTTTTTTCTTTGCGAACTTTGCGGTTATTCTTAGGCACGGTGATTGTATTACGATTTTAAATAAAATGATTTCGTATGAAAAAAATCTTTACACTCGCTCTTTCCATTTTAATCAGTAGCCAGATTTTTGCTGCTGCAGAATTTTTTGTAAAATTAAATTCCAACGGAAATTACACTGTTAGCCTAAATAATCAAACGATTACTTCCAGTACTAACATTTTCCGATTCTTTGATTTGTATGCCGGAAATTACAACCTGAAAGTTATTGAAAACGGAATTTTTGGTCATATTATTTATGACCATGCTGTACAGATACAAGATGGTTATCGTACTGTTGCTGAATTAAACAACAATTCTAATCTTACTGTCATCGCAAAACTGCCATTTTTACAAAGCTCCTGGGATATAGATAATTTACTGACGAATCAAAATCAGAATCAATATCCAAATCAAACAACTTGTGGCGGTTCAAATTCTCAGCAAGGCTGTGGCCCAAAACCACAACATCCTCATAATGGCGGATACGGAAATAATAATTATCCGAATAACAACTATCCAAACAATTATCCGAACGGCAATCCAAATAATTATCCAAACTATCCGAATAACTATCCTTATGGCGGCGGCAATTATGGCTATGGCAATGTAATGGATGACGCAAGTTTGCAAACATTAATTCAGACGATGAAAAATATCACTTTTGAAGAGAAAATGATTGAAGTGGCAAAAACAGCTTTGAAAACTACCAATCTTAAAACAAACCAAGTACATCAGTTATTACAACAGTTTACTTTTGAGCAAAATAAACTGGAACTAGCAAAATATTGTTACGACAAAACCATTGACAAAAATAATTACTATACCTTGTACAATGACTTTACATTCAACAATTACAGCTCTCAGTTAGATAAATATATTAATAGCAGGTAAGTCATAGGAAATAAAAGACAAAAAAATTCGTTTATAAGATATCGCTTTTCAGCCGTGAAGCGATATTTTTATCTTACTTTTAAACTTATTACTTATTTTACAGTCTAAGTAAAAACTCAGAAATGAAGAAATGCCTGACAATATTCCTTTTCTTATTTATTTTAAAAAGTCAGGCGCAATCCTTATACTTTCCGCCTAAAACCGGTACTGCCTGGGATACTATTTCACCAAACAGATTAGGTTGGTGCCCTGCAAGAATAGATTCATTATGCAATTATTTACAAACTACGAACACAGATGCTTTCATCATTCTGAAAGACGGAAAAATTGTACTGGAAAAGTATTTTGGAACATTCACACAAGACTCTGTTCATTACTGGGCATCCGCAGGAAAAAGTTTAACGTCAATGATGGTTGGCATCGCGCAACAAAAAGGATTAGTGAATATCAATGATTCCGTTTCTAAATATTTAGGTGTTGGCTGGACAAGTGAAGCATCTCAAAAAGAAAAGCTCATTACGATAAAGAATTTACTGACGATGACAAGCGGTATGGAAGAAAATCCAAACTTTCCATGTGATAATGGGAGTTTCAATAAGGCTTGTCTGCAATATAAAGTAGATGCCGGAACCCGATGGGCATATCACACAGGTGCTTATAAAAAATTAGAAGAAATCATAAGTACTGTATCAGGAAAAACATATACTGCTGCAACGACAGATTGGATTGGATCTTTTATAGGGATGCAGGGTGTTTGGTCTAACAATGGTGTATTTTTCAGCAGACCGCGCGATATGGCGCGTTATGGTTTACTCGCATTGAATAAAGGTATATGGCAAAGTGATAGTGTTTTAAAAGATACTTCTTATTTCCGCGCAATGACAAATACTTCTCAAAGTTTTAATTTGTCATATGGATATTTATGGTGGTTGAATGGAAAAACATCTTTTATGGTGCCTGGTTCTCAATCGGTTATTTCTTCCAAACTAATTCCAAATGCACCGAATGATATGATTTGTGCATTAGGAAAAAATGACCAGCGAATTTATGTAATACCGAGTAAAAATATGGTAATAATCCGTATGGGTGAGTCTGCTTATAATGCTGATGCATTGTCACCATATGATACGTTGGTCTGGAGTTACATCAATAAATTAGACCAAGGCTGCACACTTACTTTTATAGAACAAAAAAGAATAGTTACAGATTGTAAACTTTTTCCGAATCCGACCAATAATTTTATTTCATTTAGCGGGTTTACTACAAACGGAATGACGCATTACA
>JAYVPA010000241.1:0-11104 GCA_043757615.1 Sphingobacteriales bacterium
GTTTATGGAAACACAAGTACAGGATTTGGTGTATATGGAGAAGCCTACGGTAATAATGGCTGGGGCGTTGTCGGTTTAAATACTTCCACCAATACAGGCACACAACAATATGGTATTTATGGTGAAAAATCCGGTAACACCGGAACCGGAACAGGTTATGCAATATATGGTGATGCATCAGGTACAGGAACTGCTAATTACGGTGCATTTTTAAAGGCATCAGGTGCTACCAATAATTATGCATTGAGTTTAGGAGGTAGTACTTCAGGACAATTAAATATTTCGCCTGCCGCCGCTACAACTACTTACTCTCTAACATTACCATCTGCTGTAGCAACAGTAGCTGGTTCTGTATTAACTTCGTCTACATCAGGTGTTACATCATGGACAGATCCGGCAACGATTGGTGTAAGATGGAATGCGATAACAGCTCCGAATGGAAATTTATCTTTGGCACATGGAGCAAATACTACTGCATTTACATTTAATAGTGTTACTACTGGTGCTGCATTTGATGTGGCTTCATCATCTTTAACATCAGGTAGTTTATTTACATTGACAGGAACCAACACTACTACTACAGGAAATTTATTTCGTATATCATCTTCATCAACGGCCGCAGCAATTAATGGTCTTGCTCGTTTTAATTTTACGGGTGCTCACACAGGAAATGGTTTGCAGATTGATGATATAACAACAACAGGAGCTGCTGCTGCTATCAATGCAAATGCAGCAACAACTGGTATAGGACTTTCAATAAATTCAAACGCATTAACAACAGGTGCCGCACTCAATCTTTCATCAACATCAACAGCCGGAAATGCAAGTAAAGTGTTGAATATTACACGCAGTGGTGCAAACGGTACCGCTTCCGTAACAAACTACGGACAATTTACTGCTATCACAAATACAGGAACTACTTCTACCAACGTTGGCGGATATTTTAGTGCAAGTGGTGCAACAAATAATTATGCGTTGATAATTCCGCCTGGCGGAGGTAGTGTTGGTATTGGTACTTCAACACCATCTTATGATGTTGCATTAGGTACAGGTACGTCCAAAACTATGGGTTCTGAACGAAGCACAACATCAGGAACACCGTATGATTTATCAGTAATTGCAGGTGGAGGTAGTTCCGGTAACAGCAATCAGCATGGTGGTGATTTAATTCTTTCAGCAGGAATTTGTACCGGAAACGGATCAACAGGCGGCGGCGGTGTAAGTAATCCGGGTTCAGCAGTTATTTTTAAAACAGCAACTCCTTTGGGTAGTTCAAGTTCTGCAGATCAAACACCTTCAGAAAAAATGAGAATAAAAGGAGACGGAACAGTAAACATTACAGGTCTTGCAGGCACAGGAAACAGGAGAGTATTTGTTGATGCAAACGGAAACTTATCAACTGCTTCAACAAATATTTTAACTTCTGTCAATAATACAACAGGAACAACTTCCAGTGCGAATACATCTGCTACTGTTATTGCAGCAGGCAGCACTATGACTGTTGCGGTTGGCGATGTAATTATCATTAATGCTTCTGTTACATTAAGACTTACAACAGGGAGTAATACAGATGATTTTTATGTGAGAGTAACACCAGGAGGAACCGCTGCGCTCACTTATTCAACAACAACTACTACACCGCAAAATTTATTATACCGTCCTGATGAAGGAACTGGCGACCATGATGATTATCGTCCAATTTCTTACTTGGAATATGGTACAGTAACTACAGCAGGTTCGCTAACGTATGCGCTTACAGCACAAAACACAGGTGATGATCAATGGGAATATAGTCAGGCAGTAATGGTAGTAAGAAAAGAATAAAACACACGCATAATCTTACACAAAAAATCGAGAATGTTGTACAGATTCTTTTAAAATAAAAAATCAATTTTGGAATAGCAATAAAAGTATACGGCAGATATTTTTTGAAAAGCGTAAACAAATTTTTAATCATTAAAACATCTATCATGGAAAAGAGTATCATCAGTAAATTCTACGCGCTTGTAATCTTAATTACAATTGGTATAGTAATCACGTTCTATGCATGTACGCCTATTGGTTCAGTGGTTGTGCCAACATTAGCTGCCACTACAGCAGCAACCAATATTACAGCCACAGCAGCAGTCTCCGGCGGAAACATCATTGCGAATGGCGGCGCAACAGTTACTGCAAGCGGTATTGTCTGGGGCACCACTGCAAATCCCACTGTTACATTAACAACGAAAACTGTAACCAATCCTGTTACAGTGGCAGGTGCATTTACAGGTAACATTTCAGGTTTGACTAATGGTGTTGTTTATTACGTACGCTCTTATGCTACCAACAGTGCAGGCACAGGTTATGGTACGCAAACTTCATTCACAGCAGGTGGTACAACAATTACGGTTCCTGTGCTGGCAACTACCACTTCAGCATCTGCAATCACTGCAACATCTGCAACATCCGGTGGAAATATAACTTCTAACGGTGGTGCAACAATTACAGCAAGTGGTATTGTATGGAGTACATCTACTAATCCGGCTGTTACCTTAACAACAAAAACAACTACAAGTCCTGTTGTCACATCGGGTGCGTTTACGGGCTCTGTATCTGGTCTTACGGCAGGCACCACTTACTACGTACGTGCATATGCAACAAATAGTGTTGGCACGGGTTATGGCACACAAACTTCATTTACAAGTACATCTTCTTCAGTTAGTGTACCGACAGTGTATAGTAAAATGTATGGTTGTACGGTTACCGCAGATGCAACATGGATTTATATTCATTCCTCAGGAATGCCGGATCATAAAAGTCCGTATTATAAAAATACCACTTGGGAAGCTACACGCTGGATAAGCGATACGCATTCCGGATTTATCCAGAATCCAAATAAGATTGATTCGTTTTATTATACATTTAAAATTCCCAGAAATCCTGTAGTAGCAGCAACGCATACTGCTTTAGGAACCGCTACCGTTGGTGTTGCAGTGAATGGTGTTCCATTGTTTAATCAATATGCAGCAGGAAATTCACCAATTGTTGTAGGACAAAATGAGTATGTCTCTTTTGATTTATATGGCGGGCATCCCGCACCAACAAGTGATTATCATTATCACATACAACCAACTTACATTACATCTACAAAAGGTACTGATGCATTGATTGGATTTTTGATGGATGGATTTCCGGTGTATGGTCCTGTAGAAAATGGTGTTACGATTACGAATACTGATTTGGATGCTTATCACGGACACTTCGCTGTAACGTCAGATTATCCAAGTGGTATCTATCATTATCACACTACTGCAGCGAGTCCTTATATTAATGGAAATGGTTATTATGGAACTAGTGGTACCTGGACACGTCAATAAAATTTTAATCTCAGTATGCATAATACTGATGGTTTATTCTTGTCGTACAAACGACAAGAATAAACTTACTTTTTTCAACGTCAGGATCCATCCGACGCAGATAATAAATGATACAACATGTATAGATGGACGTTATTTAGACGGAGTGTTGTTTCAGTTATATCCAAATAACGACACCTTATTTGTTGAGCATTATAAATATGGAAAACTGAATGGGATTAAATATGCTTTTGGTGAAAATAAAAAATTAAAAAGCAGGGGTTTTTATACAGATGGAAAAGCAAATGGTAAATACGAAAACTGGTACGATAACGGACAATGTAGATTTGTCTATCATTTTAAGAATGATGAATTTGACGGCGAATTATTAGAATGGTATTCGAATGGAAAGTTGTTTAAAAAACTACATTATAAAAACGGACAGGAAGATGGCATGCAGCAATTATGGTATGAAGACGATAAGGTGCGTGCCAATTACGAAGCGAAGAACGGCAGGGTATACGGATTAATAGGAGCAATGGGTTGTACAAACATTAAAGCTTTAGAAACAACAAAAATTGATTCACTGAGAAAAGAAACAAACAATTGAAAGATACAATATCAAATAGCTTTATAAAATGGACAGCAATAACAGGTTGCTGTTTGATGTTGAGTGCTTGTAATACATCAGATAAGTCTACATACGAAGTTCCCTATTATAACTCTCCATCATTTACACCTCTCTGGTCAGCCGGTAAAAATGAAGTAGATACGCTGCATGCCATTCCCGATTTTAGTTTTATCAATCAGAATGGCAGAATTATAACTCAGCAAACCACTCATAATAAAATCTATTTAGTAAATTTCTTTTTTGCCAGCTGCTCCGGAATTTGTCCGCGCATGATGGGAACTTTGAATAAAGTAGCAGATCATTTTAAAGACAACAAAACTGTTTTATTCTTGTCTCATTCCGTAGATCCGGAAAATGATACACCTGCAATTTTAAAAGAATATATTGTCAATCATGAAATCAAAAGTCCAAACTGGCATTTACTGACAGGCAACAAAGATTCTATCTATACGATTGCACGCAAAGGATATTACATAGAACAGGTAATGGGATTCAGTAAAACCACCAATGATTTCTTGCATTCGGAGAATATTATTTTAGTAGATAAGAAAAAACACATCAGAGGAATTTATAACGGCACCGTACAGGCAGATGCAGATAAAATGATAGAGGATATTGAAAAACTCTTAAAAGAATCAGAAAACTGATTCTGAAATCAAATCAAAAATCTTTAATCCTTTATCTTTATTCTTTATTCTTTATTCTCAAATATCACCTAACTGCGGACGAATCACAATATCTTCCACCACAGAAAATTTACTGAGTTGTGTAATTGAATATATCAAATCAGCAACATCTTCCGGTTTGCTGAATCTGCTTTCAGGTAAATCTGTTCCCTGCCAAGAATCAGTTAAAGTAGCGCCTGGTAAAATAGAAGTTACCTTTATATTATGTGTTTTTAATTCTTCTCTCAGCGTTTTTGAAAATCCGAGTAATGCAAATTTTGAAATGGAATAACTGCCGCCGTTTTCATATGCTTTGATGCTTGCTACCGAACACATATTAAAAATATAACCGTCTTTTTGCTTAATGAATGTTGGAATTAATTTTTTGGTCAGATAATAGGCACTGTACAAATTAGTATTCATGCTTTTTTCCAAAACACCGTCTTCTTCTTCTGTAATTTTCCCCGGTAAAAAGATACCAGCATTATTTATCAGGATATCTATCCTGTCAAAAGTTTGTAAAACAAAATCCCCTAATCGCCCAATTTCCTCTTTCTTAGATACATCACATGCAAATGTTATGATATTTTTATGTAATGATTTTAATTCATTTAGTTTTGATTCATTGCGCGAACAAACGATAACTTGATGATTTTCATTAGCAAATTTTTCTGCTATAGCCTTGCCAATTCCTCTGCTGGCGCCGGTAATTACGATGTTCATGCAGTAAATTTAGAATTCTTTTCTCTTTTAGGTACTCATTTTTGTCTAATCACTAAAAATAGTCTACTTTTACGACTTTTTAAACCGTATTTCTTTAATGGCAGAATACATACACGCCACCGGCGGACCTTTATTTCACATCGGCAGATATATGCTGATGATAAAACGCAGTTTCTCAAAACCGGAACGAGCTGCTATGTACTGGAAAGAAACGCTGGTACAAATGAATAATATTGGCGTAGGTTCTCTCGTAATTATTTTATTGATTTCATTTTTTATTGGTGCGGTTTCTGCCGTGCAGTTTGCATATAATTTATCAGCGTCTATGGTGCCGATGGAATATGTTGGATTGATTGTAAAAGAATCCATGATTCTGGAATTAGCGCCAACAGTTTCATGTCTGATTTTATGCGGAAAAATAGGTTCCAACCTGGCTTCAGAATTAGGAACCATGCGTCTAACAGAACAGATTGATGCGCTTGAAATTATGGGCGTGAATACAATATCATATCTTATAGGTCCAAAATTAGCAGCAGCAGTCATCATGATTCCATTGCTGGTTGTTATTGCAGCATGTACAGGTATTTGGGGCGGTATGTTAGCAGGTTCATTTTCGGGTTATGTATCATCAGCAGATTATATGTCAGGCGTGTTGATGCAGTTTGTTCCATATAATATAAATGTAATGATGGTAAAAGCTGTAGTGTTTGGTTTTGTGCTGACATCCATATCTTGCTATCAGGGTTTCTATTCTCATGGAAGCGCTATTGAAATTGGCAAAGCAAGTACACGTGCAGTTGTACTGAGTTGTGTAATGGTATTATTTGCCGATTTAATATTAACGTGGTTATTATTAAAATAAAAATGTATGGACGATGGAATGCGTCTGATTAAAAATAAAATAAGATGGTAGAAGTAAAAGACGTACGAAAAACATTTGGCACTCAGGAAGTGCTGAAGGGTATTTCTGCTGTCTTCGAAAGTGGAAAGAACAATCTTATAATCGGTAAAAGCGGTTCAGGCAAAACGGTTTTATTAAAATGTATAGTGGGTTTATTAACGCCAACATCAGGACGTATTTATTACGATGAGAAAGATTACATTGCAATGAATATCGACCAGAAAAATGAAATCCGCAGAGAAATAGGTATGTTGTTTCAGGGTGGTGCTTTGTTCGATTCATTAACAGTTGAACAGAATGTGCGTTTTCCTTTAGATATGTTTACTCACATGCCTTTGTCTGAAAAAAGAGACAGAGTAAATGAAGTGCTGAAGCGTGTAAATCTGGTGAATACAAATTTAAAATTTCCTTCTCAGCTTTCGGGCGGTATGCAAAAACGTACAGGTATTGCGCGTGCAATCGTAATGAATCCGAAATATTTATTTTGTGATGAACCGAATTCAGGTTTAGATCCGCAGACTTCAATCGTGATAGATGAATTAATCATGGAAATTACGGAAGAGTATCAGATCACCACTATTACGAATACACATGATATGAATAGTGTAATTACGAATGGAGATAAAATTATATTCTTACATGAAGGAAGTAAACACTGGGAAGGCGATAAGGTTTCCTTATTTGAATCAGACAATAAAGAATTGATACAATTTATTTTTGCATCTGACTTCCTTAAAGAAGCACGTGATGCGCGACATGAAAAATTAAAAGCAAATTTATCCAAATAACATATGAGCATTTTAGTAGATAAAAATTCAAGAGTAATCGTACAAGGCTTTACGGGCAAAGAAGGTACATTTCATGCATCACAAATGATAGAATACGGAACCAATGTTGTAGGCGGCGTTACGCCGGGTAAAGAAGGTTCTGTGCATTTAGATAAACCTGTTTTTAATACTGTGGAAAATGCAGTAAAAGCAACACAGGCAAACGTTTCTATTATTTTTGTACCGCCTGCTTTTGCAGCAGATGCAATTATGGAAGCAGCAGATGCGGGCATCAAATTAATCGTTACCATCACGGAAGGAATTCCTGTGCAGGATATGATTAAAGCAAAAAAATATGTGACTGATAAAGGTGTAAGAATGATTGGACCAAATTGTCCGGGCATCATAACAGCAGATGAAGCGAAGATTGGTATCATGCCGGGTTTTGTTTTTAAGAAAGGAAGAATCGGTATCGTTTCAAAATCAGGAACACTGACGTATGAAGCAGCAGACCAGGTAGTGAAAGCAGGTTTTGGCGTGTCAACAGCTATCGGCATCGGTGGTGACCCAATCATCGGAACATCTACAAAAGAAGCGGTGGAAATGTTTATGAATGACGACGACACAGACGCGATTGTAATGATTGGCGAAATTGGCGGAAGCATGGAAACAGATGCAGCAAAATGGATAAAAGATAATTTGAGAAAACCGGTTATTGGTTTCATTGCAGGGCAAACTGCACCTAAAGGCAGAAGAATGGGTCATGCAGGCGCTATTGTTGGAGGTGCGGATGATACAGCTGCTGCAAAAATGAAAATTATGGCAGAATGCGGAATTCATGTAGTGGACTCACCTGCATTTATTGGTAAAACAGTAGCAGAAGCATTAGCAAAATAAATACACACAGACAAATAAGAGAAGCAGTTTGAGTATCAGGCTGCTTTTTGTTTTTAATAACATCTTGCATTTGTATTTTTCCGTAAAAATCAGCATACTTGTAACTACATTTTGAAAACATCCTTCATATTCGAATATCCCTGGTGGTTTTTGTTGTTTTGCGTAACAGCAGGGATTTTATTTGCGTATATTTTATATGGAAGAAGGAAATTTATTTTCAGCGAAAACGAAAATAAATGGTGGAAATATATTCTCGCATTTCTGCGTTTTCTGTCCACAAGTTTTATCGCTTTTTTACTATTGTCTTTACTGATTAAAACAAAAAGAACGGAAGAGGAAAAACCAATTGTTCTTTTGTTGCAGGATAATTCGTCTTCACTTAAAGTATCTTTTGGAAATTACAATAAAGAAAAATATGCAGAACAACTTCAGTCGTTACAGGAAAAAATAAAAGATAAGTACGAATTGGTATCATATAATTTTGGTGACGCATTAAATGATTTTAAAACACCAAATTATTCTGAAAAAGAAACGGATATTTCAAATGCGATAGATGAAGTTTTTACCCGACATGGTTCGCAAAATATCGGCGCGGTAATTCTTGCTTCAGACGGGATTTTTAATAAAGGAAATTCGCCTCTTTATAATAAAAATGCAGTAACAATTCCATTTTACACAATCGCATTAGGTGATACGTCCATAAAAAAAGATGCATTGATTAAAAGTGTGCGCTATCCGGAAATTGTATATCTCGGTGACCAATTCACCATCAACGTACAGATAGAAGCAAATCATCTGCAGGGGCAGAATACAGTTTTGGAAATTACTTCACCTGAAGGAAAAGTGATTTTAAATAAAGTCATCAATATTACGGAAGACAGATTTACATTTCAGGCTGATGCTATCGGAGATGCTGTAAAACCTGGCATTCTGCAATATAGAATCAAACTGAAGACTGTTGCCGGCGAAACTATTTCTGAAAACAATTACGATGTTGCTTATGTGGAAGTAATCGACGGCAGACAAAAAGTATTGATGTTGTATGATGCGCCGCATCCCGATGTAAAAGCATTCAGAAATGCTGTCGAACAAAATAAAAACTACCAATTTGAAGAAGCGGATATTAAAAATTATAACGGGAATTATAAAGATGTTGATTTAATTATTTTACATGGATTACCTTCAATAACTGCAGCTGCAAAACTAAATACTATACAGGAAATGATCAGTTCAAATACGCCTGTGTTGATAATACTTTCTGCGAATACAAATTTAGGTCAATTCAATACAATTCAAAAGATTTTACAGATTTCCGGTTCATCGTTAAATGGAAATGATGTATTTCCCTTATATCAGTCGTCATTCTCTAAATTTACTTTAAGTGAATCTGCATTAAAAACGATTCAGACATTGCCGCCATTGTTAGCGCCCTACGGAAGATACCAGGCAGCTACAACCGCAGACATTTTTTATAGACAGCAAATCGGCAGCATACAGACTGATAATACCTTGATTTTATTTAATGAAGTGAACGGTAAAAAAACGGGAATGATTTGTGGTGAAGGTATTTGGCGTTGGCGTTTAAATGAATTTGCACAGACTAAGAAATTCGATGCAACAGATGAAATCATTAATAAATGTATTCAGTATTTAACAGTAAAAGGTGACAAGCGGCGTTTCCGTGTACACACACCAAAAAATGTATTTAATGCAAATGAAGTTATTCAGATTGATGCAGAATTATATAATGAAAGTTATGAGTTGGTAAATGATGTGGATGCAACCTGTGTAGTGAAAAGCGATAACAGTAAAGATTACACATTCACATTTGATAAAACAATAAACGCATATACATTGAATGCAGGAATTTTGCCTGTTGGAAATTATACAATAAATGCGAAAGCAAACTATAAAGGAAAAGCAAATGCGGCAGTTAGTAATTTCTCGGTACGTCCTGTTATTATTGAGACACTGAATACGCAAGCCAATCATCAGTTGCTGCATATTTTAGTAAATCAGTCAGGCGGAAAATTCTATTATCCTGCCGATATGTCCACGATTGCTGATGATATAGAAACAAATCCTACTATAAAATCTATTCTGTACGATACATTTACTACGCGTCCCTTAATCGACATGAAGTGGTTATTCTTCATTATCCTCTTACTGTTGATAAGTGAATGGTTTATTCGTAAATTCAACGGAAATATTTAATACTTTTACACCGTATTTATAAATAGATAAAATAATACCAATGAAGAAATTATTCAAATTCATTTTTATCGGATTATTGCTCACGCAATTACAATCAGCTAAAGCGGTAGAAAAAGGAGATTTCAATGCTTACTTAACAACCAACTTAGGTCATCATAGTTTCATTCCTGTGTACAGCATGCGTGTTGTTAATTTTAATAATGGCAAAATAGAAAAACTGGGCTTTATTCCCGGTGTTACATTGAATATGGATTATGCAGCAAGTAAATATTTCAGTATTGGCGGCTGGTTTACCTTTTCCGGAAGAACTTACACAAAAGATTCATCAAGTATTTTATTCAATCTGAAATACAGAAGTTTTGGAGTTGGTATGCGCGGTGTTTTCCATCTATATCAATTGATTTCAGAAAAAGGAAATACAAAATTAGATGCCGATAAATTTGATTTATACATCCCTTTATCCATTGGCGGCGGACTTCGTATGAGAAGCAAAGGCAGTGCGATATCCGAGTATCAGAAATTCAGAGGCGGCGCGATAGTTGGTTCAGGTATTGGAATGTCATATTACTTTGTAGAACATATCGGCGCTAATGTAGAAGCCGGCTACTTAGAAGGTTCATATGGTAAAATAGGATTGGTATTTAAGTTTTAATTCATCTGCCGTTATTTTGAATGCAGAGTGAAAACTCATAAGATTTAACACTATTCAAATAACCTAAGTTCAAGTAATAAATGTTTTCATACAAAACAAATATACATTTTCCCTTATCATATATCAAGATTATCCACACACCCAATTCATAACCAAAAATTCTCACTACAAATTTGTATATTTGCACCGAATTTTAACATTTTAAATCTAAAATAGAATTACATGAAAGTTACCGTTGTAGGTGCAGGAGCAGTAGGCGCAACCGTTGCCGATAATATTGCACGCAAAGAACTATGCCACGAATTGGTTTTATTGGACA
>JAYVPA010000242.1:0-11085 GCA_043757615.1 Sphingobacteriales bacterium
AATAGTAAAGCAGCTTTCGTAACCATTGGTTATAATGAACGATTGGATTTGTTAGCGTGTGTTGATACACTTCAAAAACTGCATTACACAAAAATAGCAGCACATGGTCATTCGCTTGGAGCTGCTGCTATTGCTTATTCGTTCAAGGACTTTTCGGATTATAGTTTTGTTGTACTTGAATCTTGCTATGATAACATTGACCATGCTTTTGAACATAGGATGCAGCGCATACATCTGCCCTTGTTATTTGCAGCACCGGTAATGAAATTTGCAGAAATGCGTGTTGGAATTTCTTCGCAGGAATTATATCCTGAAAAATATACCGCTAAAATTAAATGCCCCGTATTGTTTTTATGTGGCGATAACGAATGGCAGATTCCGGTAATAGAGAGCAGAAAATTATTTGATAACTGCCCGTCTGCTAAAAAATACTTTTATGTTTTTAAAGCTGCAAAACATCAGGATTTTTTAGGCTACTCGCCTGATGAATATAAAAATGAATTAGAAAAAGTAGTAGAGTAATTACGCAATTGTAGAATTATTCTTTTCCAAAGTATCTAAGAATTCTTTTTTCTTTCGTTTGGAAATTTCCACTTTGCTGCCATCCGTCATTAACACGAAATTATCGCCGTGATCAATTTCTTTCATGTGTGCAAGATTAATCAGATGAGATTGATGAATACGTAAAAAATTATAAGGCAATAATTTTTCTTCATAATTTTTCAATGTTTTAGAAACCAGTATTTTTTTATTGTCTGTTAAATAAAATAAAGTATAATTACTTTCTGACTGTAAACGAATAATATCATTTACTTTTAAAAATGTCATGCCTTCTTTTGTTGGCACCATCAGTTTAGAATCCTGTTGCTGGTCTGATTTTATTTTATCTAAATAGCCCTGTAATTGTGCTGCTTGTTTCAGGGTTTCTTTTTCTTCCAGACGCTTAACAACTTTCTCAATGGCTTTTTTTAATTCCTTTTCTTTAATTGGTTTTAATAAATAATCAGCTGCATTGTTTTTTATTGCGCTGATAGCATATTTATCATGAGAAGTTGTAAAGATAATTTCAAAATCGGTGGATTCTAATTCATTAAGCAAGTCAACACCTTTGCCGTCTGCAAGTTCTACATCTAAAAAAATAAGCTGCGGCATTACCGTTGGTAATACTTTTTTTGCTTCTCTTTTGGAATTGCAAACACCATCAATTCGGATGCTTAATCCTGTCTGAATTATGGCTTTTTTTAATATTTCCTGAAAGATAGGCTCGTCTTCAATAATAACAGCACTTATCATAATCTTGGTTGCGTATGCTAAATTTATCAAATATTACTTAATTTTAATAACTTTCAATATCAATAAATGACTGTTAAGGAAAAAAATATTGTTCGGGATGTACAAGGTGCAGAGTTTGATGCTGTATATAAACAAGCATTGTCTTTCAAAGAAAATAAAGATTACATCAATGCGATTGATATTTATTCAAAAATGATTGCAAAACGGCAGGATAAGGAAGATAGTCTTGAGTGCGCAAAATTATATGAAGATGTAGGGGATATTTATTTTGACTTAAAAGATTTCCGCCATGCATTTGAATATATGCATAAGGCAATACAGATTTATGCAGTTAATAATTTGTATGATTTGCAGTTTGACCAGTATAAAAAAATCGGATCATTGCAGCAAAGCATCTGGCAATTTCAAAAAGCGATTGATATTTTCCGGCAGGCGCTTTCAATGGCAGTTCGTCTGGGGAAAATGAACAGGATTGTAGAGTTTGAATTATTAACCGGCAATGCCATGAACTGGGCAGAGCAGCTGGAAGATGCAGAAAAATATTTGGTAAGCGCTATAGAAAAAGAAAAAAAAGTCAGGATTCCATTAATTGAGTTAAGAGCAAATGTCAGTTATGCCATCTTGCTGCGTAAGATGAAAAAATATGAAGCTTCTGAAAAGTATTTTAAAAAGGGAATGGAGTTATCAATGATAAATGACCAGGCTTATTTAATGGATATTACCAGAAGTTATGGAATACTACAGCTGGAAATTGGGAATTTTGAAGAAGCAGAAAAATTATTACTTAAATTTGAACGGTATACTCAAAAAGACAATGACTCTTCCACACAAATAGTGGTATTTGAATATCTGGCAGAATTGTATGAGAAGAAGAAAGAATTTGAAAAGGCACATTCTTATTTTAAAAAATTTCACAACATAAAATTGCAGTTTTTAGAAAAAGGATTTTCTGACGATAATAATATTTTACAAACAAAAATGGGTTTGGAAGATGCAAAACGTGAACGCTTAATTGCTGAAGAAACAGCGCAGGCAAAAAGTTTGTTTATCGCAACTATCAGTCATGAAATAAGAACGCCAATGAATATCATTTTAGGTACTACATCCTTGATGCTGAATGATGAACCTAAAAAAGAACATGTAAGATATCTTCAAACATTAAAAAAATCCGGCGAAAATTTATTAGGAATTATCAATGACATTTTAGATGTGTCTAAAATGGAAGCGGGAAAACTGGAAATAGAATATGAGCCGGTTGTATTACAGGAAATTTTTGATAATATTTTAACGGTAATGGAACAACCTGCAAATGAGAAAAAATTGCAATTACAGTATCTTATTGATGAAAAACTTGACTTTGCCATACTCTCAGATCCATTACGTATAACGCAGATTATTAATAACCTGATTAGTAATTCCATTAAGTTTACAGCCAAAGGCAGCATTCATCTTGAAGCAAAATTAAAAAGCAAAAACATCTTACAGATTATGGTTAGCGATACAGGCATCGGTATCCCGAAAGATAAACTGAAAACTATTTTTGAGCAATACGAACAAGTGCGTACAAAAGTGCAGAAGAAATATAAAGGTACGGGGTTAGGTTTGGCAATTTCAAAAAAATTGGTAGAACTGATGAATGGTACGATTGTGATAAAAAGTAAGATAAATGTAGGAACAAGTTTTGTAATCACATTGCCCTTTAAGAAAGCTGCGATTCAAAAACATACAGACACTGCATTATTGCAAAATGACACTTCATTCTTAACGCATAAAACTATTCTGATTGCAGATGATTTTGAGGATAACCGTTTTGTGATAAGAGAGACATTGAATTTTTTCAATAAACAAATCAATATTTTAGAAGCTGCTGACGGGAGACAGGCAATAGAATTAGCAAAAAATAATAAAGTTGATTTTATTATCATGGATTTGGATATGCCTGAAATGAATGGCTTTGAGGCCTTGTCTGAAATCCGTAAGAATAAAAAACTAAAACACCTGAAAGTAATAGCAAGTACAGCAAGTTTAATAACAAACGGCGATGAAGAATTTGTAGAATTCGGATTCAACGGGTATCTGCCGAAACCATTTGACATTGACGGTTTCTTTATTTTGCTTGAAAAAATGCTGAAATAAATGAATATTTATTCTTTAAGATTCATCCCGACTACATCATCATAAGCAACATATAATGCACATAAAGTGGTTGGTACAGTAATTAATAAACCTACTAATAAACAAAGTGCACCTGCAACATTAACTAACCATATTAGTAATATAAATCCAAGCCAGTTGAAATATTTTTTGGATACAATTTTTCTGCTTATTTCCATTGCTTCCCATGGGCTATTATTATTAAATACAATTAATTGACTTGATAATGTCCAGGCCACAAAAATAAATATAACCACAAGCATTAAAATAAATATTAATCCCATTAACAGCATAAAACCACTATCATTGAAATTACTGTTGTCAAGTGATGATAAATTAAAACCATGGATTAAAAAAAACGGAATGAAGAAAATAAGAATGATTCCAACAACGATGAATCCTTGTATAAATGCACTACCTATAAGCGGACCTAATTTTTGGTATCCATCAAAGAAATTGCTGAATTCATAATGTTCATTCTTGCTGATTTTCTTTGCAACAATATATGCACCTATAGTCAATGGTATTAAAAAGATAGAGATTATAGAACCAATAATTGGTATAATGCCGCCAATAATTCTTGCGAAAAATGCTAAAATTATAAAGCCGATAAATCCGCCGGCATTTTCTTTAAATATTTCATAACCTTTTCTGATATATTCTGCAGAATTTGTTTCGTAACCATTCATGAGTAATTCATTCAGTGATTTGCCGTCTTTATTTCCCAGCATATCACTGTCTAATAATTGATTTTCCATATTGAGTTTTTTGTTCTGATTATCCTTCTATTACTGTTGTTTCTGCCCATGTATCACCTAATCTGTCTTTATCCATTAGTACAAAGATTGCATCTATTAAAGGAATAAATAAGGATACATTTCGCAATGCTGACTTGCCAAAATCGCCTGCAATGCTGCTGCTGTCTGCATTTCTGACAACCTTTAAACCTAATAATTTTTTTCCTACACTTCTGCCGTCAAATAAAGCATCTTTCAATAGATAATAAGCCATAGCTATCAGATAAGATAAAGACCATAATCTGTAAAGTCCGATAAATGCGAATAAAAACATTGGAATATAAGCAACTAAGCCGTCAATAAACAAAGCTGCAAAACGTTTCCATTTATCAGCTTTAACCAGATTGGTAAGTGGTAAGTCAAGAGGTGAATTTTCCATACTATGATTTTTGTTTGGTTAATAATATTTATGCTTTTACTTTCTTTACTATTTCTTCTGCCGCAACTTTTCCTGTTTCTGCACCGCCTTCCATAAAACCCTGAAATTCTGCACTGCAGTGTTCGCCGGCAAATAATATATTACCGATGGGTGTAGCAATATGCGGCAATACGTTTACAATTTGTCCTTTGGTAAAACATGCGTAACTACCCATTGTAAAAGGCTGCGTGGGCCAATGCATAATTGCGCGCTTGCCGTTGTGTGCAGCTTTAGCACCTGGATAAGCTTTTTCAAGTCCTGCTAAATATTTATCGTACTCATCTTTGTTTAGATTTTTTCCTGCGGCACCACCTAAGAAAACAGTGTAACCGCCATATCCTGTATCACCGTTTTGCGCAAGACTGTTATCCCAGCCATTCTGCACAATATTACTAAACATATAACCACCAAAACCTTTCTCTCGCCAAACTCTTTTATCCATTCCAAACATCATCTTTGCATTCGTTCCGTAATTTAAACTTTGAATCGCATTTTTCTTTTCAGGCGTCATCTCTACATTCATTTCCACCTTGCGCAGCATTGTAAATGGAATTGCCATAATCACATAATCTGCCGTTACTTCCTTGCCATTTGCAAAAGTAAGTTTATACGCTTCCCCGGCTTTGTCAATTTTAGTCAGTACATGCTCTTTTAAAATACTTTCTTTATTTGCAAATGCGAGTTTATCTACTACCTGCTGATTGCCGCCCTTCACTTTATAACGTTCATCGCTGTCACCGAAATATTTAAACTCACCGGCACTGGTATCTGTGCCAATGAAAGCGATCAGGTTTAAAGAAGATAATTGTGATGTATGGCAACCAAACTCGCTTTCGTATGCTACTTGTATGAATTTTTTAAACCATCCCTTGCATCCGATTTTTACAAGATATTCATCAATTGACATTTTATCCAAAGTATCCGCGTAGCTGCCGGGATTGTAATCGTCGTTAATTTTTACTAAGTCAGCTTCAATCTTTTTATTTATCTTATTGAATTCTGTAACAGCTTCTTTTACCGTGTAATGTTTCCCGTCAATAAAAAAGTCATCGATCTTTAAATCTTTTAAACTTGGTAAGGTATCCAGTGTCTCCAGATTAAATTCTTTCATTAATCCAAACATAAGCGTATGTGTGGTATCTAAATATTCACCGCCAAATTCTGTCACTAAATTATTTCCCATTACATTATGTGCAGACAGCATACGACCGCCGGTTCTGGTAGAGCCTTCATAGACAGTAGCGGTAATTCCATTTTTTTTCAGGATATGACAAGCATGTAATCCTGCTATTCCGCCGCCTATAATTGCAATAGAATATTTTTTTTCTGATGTAACCGTATCAGTAGTAGTGGTTTTATTTTCAGAAAATCTACAAGATGTTATAAATGGCAAAGAACATGATATACCAATTATAATACCTGCTTTTGCGGTAGTTTCCAGGAAATCTCTTCTTGTATACAAAGGATGATCGGGATCCATTAATTCATCCGCAGGAATTCCGGTTCTTTTATTTAGTTGTGTAACATTTGATAATCTGCGCAGCATGCGCAGTAAAGGAGTCTTGGCATTTTTCATCAGTAAATAGTTTTGGTATTTCTAAGATAATAAAATATCTCTATAAAAGATATTAAATTTTACTGTAACTAAAGAAACGGATTTTTCTAACTGAATAATTTTGCAATTCCATATGCAGCGGCTGCTGCGACTGCACCAATTGCCATTACCTTCAAAGCGCCTTTAAATAAAGGCTGACCCGTGAGTTTCGATTTAAAATACCCGAAGATAAATAAGCTTATTAATGTAACTACAACAGAATAAGTTAACCCATCATGAGGATGGTCGGTAAAAAAATAAGGAGATAACGGAATAATACCACCAATAATATAAGATATGCCAATAGTAAATGCAGAATTGCGCGCGCGTTTTGGATCAGGTGATTCTAAATCCAGTTCATACTTCATCATAAACTGCACCCATTTTTCTTTATCCATTGCCAATTCTTCAACTGCAGCGTCAACAGTAGCTGCGCTCAAACCCATGTGCGCAAATATTTCTCTCGTCTCTTCAATTTCTTTATCACGCAGGTTTTCTACTTCATAATATTCGCGTTTTTGTTCTGAATCAAAATGGTCAATTTCCGCACGGCCTGCAAGATATCCCCCTAATCCCATAGCGATAGAACCCGCTGCTATTTCTGCAATGCCTGCAGTAATGACCAACACTGAAGAATCAACCGCACCGCTTAATCCGGCAGCTAATGCAAACGGAACCGTTAAGCCATCAGACATGCCAATTACTATATCTTTAATCCATTCAGAACTCTTTACATGTTCTTCATTGTGATCAATCAGATTTCTGGTAGTTTCAGGATGCAAATGCATAATATAGTTGTAAAATATAAATTTACAATATTAATTTTATTTCTTGCTTGGTTTTAACAGGTTGAATCAGGAATTATGACTTTGAATTTTTATGGATGAAATCCAGTTTGTACAACATGATATCAGCAATGGATTGCGCCCTGAATTTTGCCATTTCTGCTTTTTCTCCTTCAAATAATTCGTCAATAGTTTGTTTCCATAAAAACAGCCATTGATTAAATTCAGGTTGGTCTAAAGGAAATTGTTTGTCGACAGAAAAATGTTTCTCCGTTACGTTTCCGCGATAATTATTAGCATCCAGTAAAATAGAATCCCAAAAGTCTGCAATTGTTTTAAGATGATTTTCTAAATCTTGTAAAACAGTCTGACGGAAAATAGTCTGTAACAAATCATCCTGTAATAATTTATCGTAAAAGGTTTTTACTAAAATATCAATATCTCGTCGTGTGCTAATGTCATTTTTCATGTGTATTCTTATTGTTTACTATAACGCACATGGAATATTCAAATAATCATCTCCAAATCGTTCAATTGAATGTTACGAATATTTCATTTATAAAATTTACAAACGAAATTAAATGAAAATAATCAGATTTGATTTGTTAAAATAAAAGAGGATATTTTATCTGCCTTCTAAGGAATCCTTAGCATTGATGATATACGTGGCTTTTCTTAATTTGTTATCACCTGTTATTGTCCAGTTTGCTTTATTATAAATATTGATACTGTCATGTAGATAGACAACGCCGTTGCCACTGAAAGTATCTAGTTTCGTTTTATTGTTGGAAAAGATAAACTTAGTATAAGCACCTTGTGGATAGGGTTGAATGCTATCTACATACCTGCAATCGTCATTGATCATTTTTGTTTCACCTGGCGCAATTATAAAGGAATCCAAAGTGAAATAAAAGCCGGAATCAATAAATTTATAACTGTTCAGCTTGACGCCGGAAGCCAGATCATTTCTTACATAAAACTCGCTGCAGGAAATAGGATATTGTGAGTTAATAAGTTTACAGGATGAAATAAATAAAAGAATAACCACAACCGGGAAGATGTTTTTCATAAAAAAACAATTTATTCAAATGTAAATAAAATTATTCAGAGTACGAAGAGATAAAAAATTAGCAATAGTGGAAAAAATACTTCCTATGCTTTCAAATAAATAGGTTACTTTTATATATAATGTAGTCTGGAACTGAATTTATAGCAACTAAATAAATTTCGAAAAATGAAAAATATATTAATAATAATAAGCATTCTGCTCCTTGGGGCAATTTCATTTTTAAATTCCGGATGCGGGCCATCAACATCGCCATCAATATGCAATGATTCAATTTTAATTGCACCCTATAATATTGGTTTAAAGGCGTATTACAAATTCCCAAATAGTTCTACTAATGATTTCTCAGGCAATGCGCATCATGGAACTATTTTTGGTTCAGTTACGCCAACTACAAATGCAGTTGGCGGTGCTAACTGTGCGATGCTTTTTGGCGGCGGTCCTAATGATTATATCAAAGTATCCTCTCATACAGATTTTGATTTTAATGGAAGTACGCCGGTATCCATAGTATTGTGGTATAAACCATTATTACTTTCAGCAGCAACATATGAATTACTCTTTGGAAGGGACAGCGTGTTGCATTGTCCGGATACGTATGGACAATATTCTTTAGGTTTGTATGATTGCAGAAAACCCATGTTTGGTTTTAATCAGACAAGTTGCTGGGATACAAGTGCGCAAACTATTGGCGGCTGCGGAGCAATCAATAATTATTACATTGCACAAGGATGGCAAAGCCTGATTGCTATATATGACCCGACAGCATCAAGCCCGTGGAGTATTTATAGAAATGGTATTTTATCTTCCGACCAGCACGGACCTTGCGGACCGGCAATAAGTTTGTCAGGGGATATATTTATAGGAAAAGGTTTTACAGGTAGTATTGATGACATTAAAGTATATAACCGGGCATTATCTCTAGGCGAAATCAGTTTTCTGAAATCTTATGTGAGTCCATGCTGTCCGTAAAAAAGATAGATTAAACAGTCGTCTTAATATTTAACTCTTTCATCTGTTTTTCATCAATGGTGCTTGGTGAATCCAGCATCACGTCACGTCCTGAATTATTTTTTGGGAATGCGATGTAATCACGTATTGTTTCTACGCTGTTTAATACTGCGCATAATCTGTCAAAACCAAATGCCAGACCGCCGTGCGGTGGTGCACCGTATTCAAATGCATTCATTAAAAATCCGAATTGTTTTTGTGCTTCTTCATCCGTAAAACCTAAGCGTTTGAACATTTCTGCCTGCAAGCCTTTGTCGTAAATACGGATAGAGCCGCCGCCCACTTCCACACCATTGATGGCTAAGTCGTACGCATCTGCACGTACGCGCGCAGGATCCGTATATAAAAATTCTATGTCATCTTTCTTAGGCGAAGTAAACGGATGGTGCATGGCAAACCAGCGGTTGTCTTCTTCAATATATTCTAACAAAGGAAAATCCAACACCCATAGTGGTTTGAAATCATCTTTCTTGCGTAAGCCCAAACGATTACCCATTTCCAGACGCAATTCATTCATTTGCTTGCGCACTTTTTCTGTTTTGCCGCATAACACTAACAATAAATCGCCTGGTTTCATGTTTGTTGCTGCTGCCCATTTTTTTAATTCTTCTTCGTTGTAAAATTTATCTACGGAAGATTTTAAAGTGCCATCAGCATTATATCGTAAATAAATTAAACCTGTTGCACCAATTTGCGGACGCTTCACAAATTCCGTTAATTCATCCAATTGTTTGCGCGTATATTCTGCAGCATTCTCTGCGTTGATTCCAATGATTAATTCTGCATCATCAAAAACTTTAAAGTCTTTTCCTTTCACTAAATCATTCATTTCTACAAACTGCATTCCGAAACGAATATCAGGTTTGTCGCTTCCGTAAATGCGCATAGCATCATCGTATTGCATGCGTGGAAAATCGGAAAGCTCAATATTCTTTACTGTTTTGAAGATATGTTTGATTAAACCTTCAAACATATTCAGGATATCTTCCTGTTCTACAAAAGCCATTTCGCAGTCTATCTGTGTAAACTCCGGCTGACGATCAGCACGTAAATCTTCGTCACGAAAACATTTTGTAATCTGGTAATATTTATCAAAACCGGAAACCATCAGCAATTGCTTAAATGTTTGCGGTGATTGCGGCAATGCATAAAATTCGCCCGGATTCATTCTTGACGGCACCACAAAATCGCGCGCACCTTCGGGAGTTGATTTTATCAAGAAGGGTGTTTCAATATCTAAAAAACCGTTTGCATTCATGTAAGAGCGAACTTCATGTCCGACTTTATGACGAAAGATAATTTTTTCCTGCACTTCATTTCTTCGCAAATCCAGATAACGATATTGCATACGAATATCATCGCCGCCATCTGTATCATTTTCTATAGTAAACGGAGGTGTTTTTGATTCAGATAAAATTCTGAAATCAGAAACTAAAATTTCAATATCACCTGTTTGGATTTTGGGATTTTTGTTAGAGCGTTCTACTACTTTGCCTTCCGCCTGAATTACAAATTCTCTGCCCAGACGTTTTGCACGTTCCGCCAATAAATTATTGGCATCCATATTAAAAACTAACTGTGTAATTCCGTATCTGTCTCGTAGGTCCACAAAAATCAACTCGCCAAAATTACGAGTAGTTTGCACCCAACCGGAAAGCTGTATTTGCTGATTTTGATTTTCTATCCTTAATTCGCCGCAGGTATGACTTCTGTACATTTTTTTAAGTATTAAGTAGTGAGCATTAAGTAGTGAGCATTAAGTAGTGGGTTGCGTATTCTTTACGCAATACGCAATACGAGATACTCCTATACGATATTACAAAAATAAGAAGATAAATATTAATTAGAGGTTAATGATTTAATTTGAAAATTGGCCAATTTGAAGATTTGAAAATTATTGTTTGTGTTTACGCTTGTATTTTCGAGTTTCTTTTTTTGATTGTTTCCTTATGGCGCTAGAAAAGACA
>JAYVPA010000243.1:0-37858 GCA_043757615.1 Sphingobacteriales bacterium
CCACCATATTGTTCGTGAACATTTTGGTTAGCTGTAAGGTTAGATACTATATTGCCATCAACACAAATAGATGCAGAGGTATCATCACAGGAAGATTCGATTGCTAATATGATTATTTCAGGCATAATTTTTGGTTAATTTCCCGTAATTTGCAACTTTTACAAGACTATTGAAAAAATTCCTCAAATATACGCTCCGAACTATCTTAGTTATCCTCCTATTGCTGGTAATTTTATTCTTTTCTATCTTTTATTTAGTACAACAACCAAAAGTTCAGACATATGTGGTACATAAAGTAAGTGAATATTTATCAAAACAATTAGGGAGTACTGTAAGAGTAGATTCTGTTAGCCTGAAATTTATAAGAACTGTAGAAATCTATAATGTCTTTTTATCTACTAAAAAAGGCAAGACCGATACGCTCCTCTTTGTTAAAAAAATGAATGCGGATTTGTTGCTTGGTAAGACACTTATGAGCCAGATTAGCAGCATCCGACAGAAAAAATTCTATGTAGATAATCTTGATATGGATGGCATAAAGTTTTACGGGTACAGAGCTAAAAATGATAGCACGTATAATTTCAGTTTTATTTTTGCCCAGTTTGCTTCAAAAGATAAAACAATTGATAAAAAGAAAACCGACAAGAAACCTATTCAACTACACTTAAATAAATTATTACTCACTAATTCTAATCTCATACTGGATGATCCCCATTCTGATAAACGCATGGATATACGGTTTGCAAAAGTTTTTGTGGATATACGCGATTTAAGTATCAGCCCTTTAAGAATTAATGCAAAAAAAGTAGAATTGATTGATCCGTTTTTCAGACTTACCGAGTACGGAGAAAATCCAAAAGAACCAAGTAAACCAAGTAAAGGGTTCGATGTACAAGGCTTAGGAAAAAAACTAAATATTAATATAGACGAATTGACGATGATTAACGGAACTCATTCCATGGACTTTAAAAAGAAAGACATGAAAGTAGGTTCGTTTTTAATCAGCAAGATGAATGTGCACGACATTAATATTGATATCAAGAATTATCGCTGGGATTCCAGCGGAATGCATATCGATATTGAAAAATTAAAAACTATCTGTGACAATAACCTAAATCTGAAAAATTTATCGGCCGATGCTTTACTGGATAATGGAGGGATTTATTTAAACAATACTGATATTGCCTTTAATGACAGTAAGATAAAAGGAAATATATCCATGCAGTTTTTAGACGAATGGCGTTCTTTCAGTAAATTTGAAGACAATGTAATCATGAAGGCCGACATTAAACAGGCTTTTGTAAAATCTAAGGATGTGTCTCAATTTGCTCCGATGGCACAAAAGTATGTTCCGGAAAGTGTACAGATGCACGGTTTTATTAAGGGAAAACTATCAAATCTAAGGGCAGAGCAGTTATATATTGCTGCCGGAAAAAGTACTTTTATTGATTTTACCGGAAACATTAAAGGCCTGCCGCATGTCAACCAGACTATATTTGATCTGAAAGTAAATGAACTGCGTACAACTCCTGCTGATTTAAAACAAATACTCACTTTTGTAAAATTGCCGAAACAACTCGACAATGCCGGAAACATCACATTTAAAGGTACTTATTTCGGCTTCATAAATGATTTTGTAGCGAAAGGTTCTTTAACAACCACAAATCTCGGAAACCTGGTAACAGATATACGTATGAGTTTTCCGAAAGGACAAGCGCCGAAATATTCAGGCAATATTGTTGCAAAAAGTTTGAATCTTGCAGAGCTGACAGGCAATCATAAACTTCTCGGAACTATAGACCTTGACATTAATGCGGATGGAAACGGATTTAGTCCAAAAGATTTAAATACAAAACTGACAGGTACGGTCAGCAATTTTTATTTAAATGGGTTTGTTTTTGATAAAATAAAAGTGGACGGCTTAATCGTAAAAAAGAAATTTACAGGAAAAGCATTTTTTGACGATGATTGTTTTTTGGTTGATTTTAATGGTAGTGCAGACTTTAATGACTCTATTCCGAAATTTGATTTTATTACAAGTATAAAAAATGCTGATTTACATAAATTGAATTTTACAAAAGATACGTTAATGATTTCTTTAGATGGTGAAATTCATGGAAAAGGAAATAAGATTGACAACTTCACCGGCAACGGAACCTTCAGTAATATTATTTTCCAAAATACAAAAGATATTTTAGCATTATCTGATGTCGGCATCAGTATGAAAAATGACGGACTGGTAAAAGATTACACAGTTACATCTGATCAATTTAATGCAAATATGAATGGAGTTTTTGATCCTTTAAGTATTCTGCCGTCCATGAAAGTTTTCCTGAGCAATTATTCACAATTGATAAAGCCAACAGCAAAAGATGTCAAAGATGCAAGGTCGCAGCAGTTAGATGTTTCAGTAAAACTAAAATCTGATTTTGGATTGATAAAAGTCTTTGTTCCAAGTCTGAAATTCATCAGTGAACTTGACCTGACCGCTACTATAAATACCAATCAGCAAAAGTTAGAATTAAATGCAAAAATGGATTCAGCAAATTACAGCGATATAGCATTTAATAATATTTACATTGACGGAAACACAACCAATACTGACTTATTACTAAATGGGAGCATTGGCAATCTGCGCGTCAAGAAAACAGATATAAATAATATTAAACTAGGTGTAAACAGTTCTTTGGAACAGCTATTGACGAATCTGAGTATATCAAGTGATTCTTCTGATAATGCCGTACGTCTTTTGTCTTCTCTGGATTTTAGAGGTGATAGTATTATTGCAAGAATCATTGATTCGAAATTGAAAATAAATAAAAAAATATGGCAGGTAGAAAAGGGAAATGAACTCATTATTGTAGACAGTGTTTTTATTGCTCAAAATTTTTCTCTTGTTCAGGATAGTCAGAGAATAAATATTCAGAATGGCAGAAATACATTATCAGATGCTAAAATAAATATCGAAAATCTTAACCTCGCGGATATCGGTCAATTAATAGATTCTTCAGGTGCTATAAAAAATGGCAAGCTTTCCGGTACAGTAAATTTGAAAAATATTCTGACAAAAATACAGGCAAATGCAGATGTAACTATCAATGATTTGCAGGTCTTGGATTATAAAGTAAAATATATCGGCTTAGACGGGGTCTATGGCAGAAACGGTAAAAATATTGTTGAAGCCGGTGGAACCATAGAAGATAAAGATTATCAGTTATCATTTGACGGCACGTATGATATGCAGATAAAAGGCAAGGAACAATTTGATATCAATGCTGATATTGAAAAACTGAATCTGAGTTTCCTGGAAGCTCTTCTTAAAAAAGAATTACTCGTTCCGCGTGCATTTGTAAAAGGCCAAGTAAAAGTTTCCGGAAATCTGCAAAAACCTATTTTAACAGGTAAAGCACAGCTAATAGATACTGCGGAATTAAGAATGCGTTATCTCGGCACTACTTTTAAATTAGTAAATGAAGAAATAATATTAACCCCCAAAGGTTTTGACTTTGGTGATATCACGTTATATGATAATTATGGAAACACTGCATTATTATCTGGGAAATTACAGCATAGTGGTTTCAAAGAATGGAAAGCAGATAAAGTAAATGTGAGTGCGCCGCTCGGTTATAATTTTATGAATACTACATATGATGACAACCAGGATTTTTATGGAAAAGTATTTGCAAAAGGGGATGTTGATATTGATGGATATTTTAATGATTTAACGATCAACGTCAACAGACTGGAAACATTGAGAAATACAGAATTTAATTTACCGGTTTCAGATAAAGCATCTGATAAAGGATATACGTTCATAAGATTTATAGACCCGAAAGACACTATTAAAAGGATTGATTATAAATCAAAACTCAGCGGTATAAATATCAATATGAATATTACGGCTAACCAGAATGCATTAATTAATATTATCCTGGATCAGTCCTCTAATGATAAGATTACGGCGCGCGGTGAAGGCGATTTGAATTTCTCCATGGATAAAAAAGGCGACCTTGCATTAAGCGGCACTTATGATTTAACGAACGGTAAATATGATTTCAATTTTCAGGGTGTATTAAACAAAACATTTAATATCGGACCCGGCAGTAAGATTGTATTTAATGGTGATCCGCTAAAAGCTGAATTAAATATCAACGCACTTTACAATATAAAATCTGCTTCTGTCCGGAATTTATTTGATAGTACCGTCAGTATCAGAAACCGTACGTATCCGATTGATCTGAACCTCTTGATTTCAGGAACTTTGGAAAAACCGGCTATAGGATTTAAAATTCAGTCTTCATCGGTTATACCGGATGAGCTGGATAGAAAACTGTCCGAAATTAATGGCAATCCTAACGAGGTAAATAATCAGGCAGGATTTTTATTATTATTTAATTCCTTTTTCCCGACAGGTTCTTCTGACCAGAAAGTATCCGGATATTCAAACACAGTTACACAATTAATATCAGACCAGATTTCAAAAATATTATCTCAGGGATTGGGCGCTTTAATAAAAGGAGCATCGCTGGATGTTTTATTAAGCGATCTGGATTCTAAAGACTCCAAGAATTTCGGATTCAGTTACAAGCAGGAAATATTAGGAGGGAAAATAATTCTGACGATTGGCGGAAATGTCAATTTTGGAAGCACCACTTCTACCCTTTCCAATACCGGTGCAACGGGCCAGCCTGCTAATAATGCCGCTATTGCAGGCGATTTCCAATTAGAGTATTTGGTAACGAGCGATGGTAGAATTCGTTTGAAAACGTATGCCCGAACAGCAAATTATGATTTAATCAACCAGGATAAAATACGAACCGGCGGTGCTATCTCTTTCCAAAAAGAGTTTGATAATCTGAAAGATTTATTCAAGCGAAAACCACTGCCGATAAAAATCCAGGTAAATAATGTTCCTCAGGATAGTACCATCAAACCTGAACCAGTATTTGATTCTATTGATAAGAAAAAATAATTGACATATTATATTTATCAAAAAAAAATGGAAAATACAACGGAAATTAGAAGAATTGAGAATTTACTTAAGTATGAAATTCTTGATACGCCAACAGATGGCTGCTATGATGAAATTACTTCATTAGCTACAAAAATATTTGATGTCCCTATTGCAATAATAACACTTGTAGATACTGATCGCATTTGGTTCAAGTCTTCCTATGGTCTTGATGTTGAACAAATACCCCGTACTCCGGGATTATGCAGTTCTGCAATTATGTCTGATGATATTTACATTGTTGAAAATGCAAGAGTTGATCCTCGAACATTGGTAAATCCTTTAGTGACAGGGTTAATGGGATTACAGTTTTATGTTGCGGCACCACTACGATCCTTAGATGGTTACAATCTAGGTACATTTTGTATAATTGATAAAAATCCCAGAAGCATAACTGTTAAAGAATCAGCGATGTTAAGACAGCTTTCAAGAATAGTTATGGATCTTTTCGAAGTAAAACTGAAATCAAGATTAATGATTAAAGATATTCAGCAAAATTTCTCACAAACTTAAAACCTCCGCTAAAAAGGAATCCAGCCTTCGTAGGATATTTGTGCAAGTTTCTGCATTTGTGCTCCTCATTAATTTTAGTGCTAAAAATCCGACCTTTGCCAAGCCGCAAAAGGTTAACGCCTGCCAAATCTGCATCCAAAAATATTTCTCCCGATATTCCGTTTTATTTATTATATTTAAGTGATTATAAACCCTTTTTAAGAAATATTTAAAACCCAAACCCATGAAAAGAATATTCTTTATTCTTCCCCTATTTATTTCCACAATTGCCTTGTACGGTAAAAATGAAGTAAGCATAGACAACACTTTTGACCAAAAAATAGAACAGTTATTTTTTAAACAGGATGTCTCCAATGCCACGGTTTCACTCATTGATTCTCTGGCGCAGGAAAAGGGATTAAAATATACCCGGCCTGACGGTTACGCCGTATATTTTTATGATACCCCTATCGCTCTGTATACGCATGTATTTGATTTCAAACAATTACCTGACAACTCCATTGGTCTTCAGCAAGGCTCTATTATCGTACAGGTTTCATCAGATGAAACAGTCATCAGTGATATTACCTGGGAATTGCAGTATAATAACAGAACCGAGGCAATCAACGGTTTCAGCGACTTATTTGAATACTTAAGTGTACCCGGTGTGGTCCATTATCTGTACCACGGAAAGGAGATTATGGAAGAAGCAGAATTTACCGATAAGTCATCCAAAAAATATCCGCATATCTCTTTTAAGCTAATTGACAACAAAGGAACAACGGATGGAAAATACAAGATACGATTGTCCTTATCTTAGTGAGTATAAGTCTTGTCTTTATTTAGATTCTTTGGTGAGCTCATGCCCCATCTTATCTCTTTTGGTATTGAGATATTTCTGGTTGAATTCATTTGGAACAGTTTGAATAGAAACATTTTCTACAACCTCCAGACCATAACCTTTTAATGCGGCGCGTTTCTTCGGATTATTTGTAATCAGTTTCATCTTAGAAACGTTCAGATCACGTAAGATTTGTGCACCGATTCCAAAATCACGCTGGTCTTCTTTAAAACCTAATGCAAGGTTTGCATCTACGGTGTCCATTCCTTCTTCCTGCAATTTGTATGCTTTCAGTTTATTCATAAAACCGATACCTCGGCCTTCCTGCATCATATATAAGATAACGCCTTTACCTTCTTTTTCAATCATCTTCATCGCATTGTGTAACTGATCACCGCAATCACAACGCAAGGAACCCAAAATATCGCCTGTTATACAAGATGAATGCACACGCACCAGTACCGCTTCGTCTTTCTCCCATTCGCCTTTCACCAATGCAAAATGTTCTTCATTGGTCGATAATTGTTTATACGCAATTAAGTTGAAGTCACCATATTTTGTGGGCATCTTCACTTCTACTATACGTTCGATTAATCTGTCATTCTTTAATCTGTATTCTACTAAATCTTTAATAGAAATAATTAGCATATTGAATTTCTTCGCAATTAGATACAAATCATTTAGTCGGGCACATTCACCATCTTCTTTCAGAATTTCAACTAATAAACCAGCAGGTTCAAATCCCGCTAAACGTGCTAAATCAATCGCAGCTTCTGTATGGCCTGTACGGCGCAATACTCCATCTTTTTTTGCTTTCAACGGAAAGATATGCCCGGGTTTTCCTAACTCTTCGGGTCTGGTATTTTTATCAATTAATGCCTGCACCGTTTTTGCTCTGTCTGTAGCAGAAATACCAGTTGTACAGCCATGTCCGATTAAATCTACAGAAACAGTAAATGGAGTTTCGTAGTGCGATGAATTTGAATTCACCATTAAATCTAATTGTAATTCCACACACCGGTCTTCCACTAGTGGCGCACATATTAAGCCGCGCCCGTGCGTAGCCATAAAATTAATAATTTCAGGAGTTGCGTTTCTTGCAGCAGTGATAAAATCACCTTCGTTTTCACGGTCTTCATCATCTACCACGATGACGATTTTACCATTTCTGACAGCTTCAATAGCCGATTCAATCGTGTCTAATTTGCTCTCAGTTTCTTGTAGTTGGTTGCCAGACATTTGTTTTTACTCCTTTACAAAATTTTACAAAACCGATAAATACGGCGATATTCATAACTATAAAATAGTGAAACCGGCGTAAAGGTTTAAATTCCACACCAAATGTAAACAAAAGCGCGTCAATTATCGGTAAAAATAAGGTTACGATTAAGATAAACAATGTGAATTCAAGCAATAAAATATAGTAAACAATCAATAACAGAAAAGGTGTTTTCCAGCGAATTACTTTATGCGAGATAAATATAAACCCTATGGTTGAAAACGGATTTATTACATACTTTTTGAAACTCCACAGGTTTTGAAAATTCCCGGTGGCGATTCTAATTTTACGAAAAAATTCCTGTTTCCAGTTTGTTACGACATCTTCAAAACAAACAGCATTTATATTTAATATTGCTTTATAATTTTGTGTAATAATCTTAAATCCAATATAAAAATCATCGACTAAAAAATTAGCAGGCACTGTTGTAAATAAATTTCTTCTGATGGCATAACATCCGCCTGACGGACCGGGAATCAATCCATAAACTACGCTTTCATTTTGTTTGATTTCTGTCTCATAAATCCAGTAATCATTTTCATTTTTATTAGAAATTTTCTGTGGCTGAATATTAGAATCGACCAGACCAATCTGTTCATCTTTAAAATATTTTACCAATTCAAAAATCGTATCTTCTTTGAAAATAACATTGGCATCTGTCAGAATCAAAATAGAATCATCTTGTAGAATATTATTACTGATAATCTGATTCAAAACATTAGGTTTTCCTTGCCGTTCGGAGAATTCAATAATATGAATATTAGGTAAAGAAAATTTTGTTGTTAGAATAGATTTCGTTGTATCAGTGCAATTATCCAAACCAATAGAAACAGAAAGTTTATCTTTCGGATAATGAGATTTTAAAATACTGCTGAGCTTTTCTTCAATTACTTTTTCTTCATTCTGTACGGGAATTACAACAACTACTTTTGGCAATTCATTCGATAATGAGTAAGCCTGAAAATTTATTTTTTTGCCTTTTGATTTTTTTCTTAATAACATTGGATAAAAGATGTATGCATACATCAGTAATATCAAAATAAGTATCAAAAAAATATAACTCAAGCAGTCGCTTTTTTATTGAATGATTTTTGAATTTTAGCTACCAGACTACGATATACATTTGAATACCATTCTGTCCTGAATAAAACAGAATCCCTGTTTGCTTTATATGTTAAAAATAAGGCAATTGGCATCAATACAATTGAAGCCAGCCACATTCCTGCAAATGGCGGAATAACCAAGCTTTTCGCTAATTTTTCTCCTATTACATTTAATACGTGAAATAAAACAAAGTATAAAACAGCAATTAAGATAGGAACACCAAAACCTCCTTTTCTTACAATCGCTCCCATTGAACAACCAATAAATAACAATACCAGACACGCAAACGACAAACTGAATTTTCTGTACCATTCACAATAATAATTCACATAATTGGTTTGTTTAAATTCAAGATCACTTACAGACATCTGCGTGTAACTGATTAAGTTTTGTAAATTACTCAGACTCACAGACAGACAGCTTTGTGTTATATTTCTTTTAAACACATTATTTATATCAATTTTTGTGGGAACACTTTTGACATGCGCTGAAACTGAATCAGAAATCTTACGTATCGCGGAAAAATAAACAGCATCGTTCAGTTTGATTTCGCCAATCCTGGTTTCAATATCTTTTCTTGTGGAATCTGCTTCTTTCATCAGTTGTTTTGCATTGTACATAATAAAATGAGCTTTAAATAAAGACTGGTCTGTACGTGTCATTTTAAATTCCCGCAAATCGAAGATTTTTCTCCATTGTTTAAATTCCATGATTGTCTGCTCTTGCTTTGCTTCATCATTTACTGCATTTCTTTTTTTTACATCCTGATATTGCTTTCCATTGTATAAAGTCAAAATTAAATGTTCTCCTGTATTACTCAATGCAATATCACCTTTGTCAGCGAGCACCACATTGTCATTTCCTTTTCCCTGCGAATGATCATATACCATTATTCCGTACAAGGTCTTGTTATCGGTGTCTTTATGATGGATTTTTAAAGCAAATCCCGATAGTCCTCTGTAAAAAATTCCCTCCTTAATATCCAGTGCAGGTTTTTGCTTTCTAATGTCATAAAGCAGGGAATAAAATTTCAAATGTACTTTTGGCAATATGTTATTGGAGAAATAAAAAGCAAATCCAGCTAAAAAAATAGTGAAAACTATAAGGCTGCCCATCACTCTTAACAATGATAAACCTCCTGTTTTGTATGCTGTGAGTTCATTATTCTCACCCAAAGTACCTATGACCATGGTTGAAGCCAACAATATTGACAATGGTAATGCCATAGGAGCAATTGTTAAAGTAAAGAGACCGACAAGCTTAAGCAATAAACTCGTTTCCAAACCTTTACCCACAAAATCATCAATATATTTCCAAAGAAATTGCATCATAAATATGAAAGATGTCAATCCGAAAGTGATGATCAGCGGCACAATAAAACTACCTAAAACAACTCTGTCAACGCGTTTAAACATGAGAATTTTTACGTTGCTAAAATAGGCATTATATTATAAATCATTCACGTTAATCTAACGTTAAGATATTGACATTCAAGTAAAAAAATATTATCTTTGCACTCTTTTTAAAATCAATCCAATTTATACAAAGTATGCGTCAGCTCAAGATTACCAAATCGATTACCAACCGCGAAAGCCAATCATTAGAAAAGTATTTACAAGAAATCGGAAAAGTTGACCTGTTAACGCCTGAAGAAGAAGTTGATTTAGCACAACGAATCAGAGCAGGGGATCAAATCGCTTTAGAGCGTTTGACAAAAGCAAACTTACGTTTTGTGGTATCAGTAGCAAAACAATATCAAAATCAGGGGCTGACATTAAGTGACTTAATTAATGAAGGTAATTTAGGTTTGATAAAAGCCGCACAACGTTTTGATGAAACGCGTGGTTTTAAATTTATCTCCTATGCCGTTTGGTGGATTCGTCAGTCTATTTTACAGGCTTTGGCTGAACAATCCCGTATTGTTCGATTACCGTTAAATAAAGTTGGTTCGTTAAATAAAATCAATAAAGCATTCTCTAATCTGGAACAAGAGTTTGAGCGTGAACCATCTGCCGATGAATTAGCAGAAATGCTGGAAATCACCCGTGAAGAAGTAGAAACGACATTAGGTGTTGCTGCTCGTCACGTATCAGTAGATGCGCCTTTCCAGGAAGGTGAAGAAAACTCTTTATTAGATGTATTGGAAAATACTTCTGCTCCAAGAACAGATTTACAATTGGAATATTTAGAGTCTTTAAGAAAAGAAATTGAACGTTCATTATCTACTCTGACAGACAGACAAAAAGACGTAATCAAATATTATTTTGGAATTGGTGTTGAACATCCGATGTCATTAGAAGATATTGGTGAAAAGTTTGGTTTGACACGTGAACGCGTTCGTCAGATTAAAGATAAAGCCATCAACAAATTACGCGCAACCTCAAGAAGCAAATTATTGAAAAATTACTTAGGTAATTAGGATTTAATTATACAATCGTAGTGTACAATTAAATAATTCATTTTATAAAAATCAATAATTCACAAAATCAATAATTAAAATAAAATGAGCAACTGGAATTCTAAAGAAAAAAGTGCATTAGAACTCATTAATATTGCAGGAACACTTTGGTTGGATAAAAATGTCGAGTTAGTTATTTTAAGAAGAAATATTGTAGATGCGAGATATACGGAAGTTTTAAGCAATAAAGAATTCGCAAAAAAATACTTGAAATTACCTTTATCTATTGAGTTATTAGTTGATTTAGCAAAAGCAATTTCAAAAATTGAGATTGCGCCAACCAGAATTGATTTAGCAACGCTTGCAAAAGAATGGTTGGATGAAAACAAGCCTGATTGTGATGCTTTTATTGCAGAGAAATTAAAAAACTACGGTAAAGAAAAAAGAACAATCAAACCGATAGATGTAGTCTTATTTGGTTTCGGAAGAATAGGAAGACTCGCTGCACGTGAATTAATCCAACAGCACGGAAATGGGGAACAATTAGTTTTAAGGGCTATTGTAACACGCGGAAAAAATACAGATGAAGAAATAAAAAAACGTTCTTCTTTATTACGTAAAGATTCTGTTCATGGAAAATTCCGTGGTGTAATCACAGAAGATTATGCAAACAAAGCATTAATTGCAAACGGCAATACCATTCACATGATTGTTTCTGACAATCCTGCAGATATTGATTATACGGCTTATGGAATCAAAGATGCATTATTGATTGACAATTCCGGTATTTTCCGTGACGAAGAAAAATTAAGCACACATTTACAGGCAAAAGGTATTGCAAAAATTTTATTGACCGCGCCCGGAAAAGGAAGTTTACCAAATATCGTTTATGGAGTAAATCATTTGGATTTCAATCCTGATAATACAAATATATTTACGGCTGCTTCATGTACAACAAATGCTATTTCACCTATAGTAAAAGTAATCGGCGAAAAATTAGGTATTGAAAGCGGACACATTGAAACAGTTCACTCTTATACAAACGACCAGAATTTACTAGACAACTATCATAAAAGTTACCGCCGTGGCCGTTCTGCGCCATTAAACATGGTTATTACAGAGACGGGTGCTGCAAGTGCTATTACAAAAGTAATGCCGTCAATGGCAGGAAAATTTACAGGTAATGCAGTGCGTGTACCCACACCGGATGTTTCATTGGCTATCTTAAATTTAAACCTTTCAACAGAAGTTAATTCTATAGATCAGGTAAATGCGATTGTTAGAGATGCAGCAACTTTTGGTGATTTAGTTGAACAGATTGATTACTCAACTTCTCAGGAATTAGTGTCGACAGATTGCGTAGGAAATTCACACGCTTCCATATTAGATTCACATGCCACATTAATTTCACCAAGTAAAAAATCTATCGTTTTATACGTTTGGTATGATAACGAATATGGTTACACACGTCAGGTAATTCGTCTGGCGAAATACTTGGGTAAAGTACAACGTTTGACTTATTATTAAGTAATTAGTGAATAGTGATTTGTAATTAGATTTATTATGTCAACAATTAAAAGTTACAAAGATCTTATTGCATGGCAAAAAGGGATTGAACTTGTAAGTGCTACTTATAAGATTTTAGAAAAATTTCCTAAAGAAGAAAAATTTGGTTTAATAAGTCAGATTTCACGTGCCGCTACTTCTGTTCCTGCAAATATTGCTGAAGGTTGGGGTCGAGACAGTAATGCTAATTTTAGTAATTTTCTAAAAATATCAAAAGGCTCATTATTCGAATTAGAAACTCATTTTATAGTCTCAAAAAATCTTAACTTTATAACTCATGAAGAATTGCAATTACTTCAGTTAAAAATTGATGAAATTGGAAAAATATTACAAGGCTTAATAAAAAGTATTCAGAAATAAAACTAATTACAAATTACTCATTACTAATCACTATAAAAAATGTTTGAAAACTTACAGGATAAACTCGAAGGTGCATTTCAAAATCTGAAAGGTCAGGGGAAACTGACTGAATTAAATATTGCAGCTACTATAAAAGATATTCGCCGTGCACTCGTGGATGCCGATGTGAATTATAAAATCGCGAAAGAATTTACCGATACGATTAAGGACAAAGCAATGGGTCAGAATGTCCTGACTTCTCTTTCACCCGGTCAATTAATGGTAAAAATAGTTAGTGATGAATTAACGCAATTAATGGGCGGCACAGCCAGCGAAATTAATATCAAAGGCACTCCTGCTGTCATTTTAATTGCAGGGTTACAAGGTTCTGGTAAAACAACTTTTTCTGGAAAACTCGCAAATCACGTAAAAACTAAAATGAACAAAACACCTTTATTGGTTGCATGTGACGTATATCGTCCTGCTGCAGTAGAGCAATTAAAAGTGTTAGGGGAGCAAATCGGTGTTGAAGTATATGCAGAACCTGAAAATAAAAATCCTGTTTCTATTGCACAAAATGCAATTGCATACGCAAAACAAAAAGGACAGAATGTTGTGATTGTCGATACTGCGGGACGTTTAGCGGTGGATGAAGAGATGATGAATGAAATCTACAATGTAAAGGAAGCTATTCAGCCATCTGAAACTTTATTTGTGGTGGACTCCATGACAGGGCAGGATGCAGTAAATACAGCGAAAGCATTCAACGACAGAATTAATTTTGACGGTGTTGTATTAACAAAATTAGATGGAGATACACGCGGTGGAGCTGCTTTATCTATTAAATACACAGTTGAAAAACCAATTAAGTTTGTTTCACGCGGCGAAAAACTGATTGATACTTTGGACATTTTTTATCCTGAACGAATGTCGCAGCGTATCCTCGGTATGGGTGATATCGTATCATTTGTTGAGAAAGCGCAGGAACAATTTGACGAAAAAGAAGCACAACGTTTACAAAAGAAGATTGCTAAAAACCAGTTCGACTTTGAAGATTTCTTACAACAAATCAATCAGATTCGCAAAATGGGAAATATCAAAGACTTATTAGGCATGATTCCCGGTGTTGGCAAAGCTGTAAAAGATATTGATATTGATGATAATGCTTTCAAAAAGATTGAAGCGATTATTTTTTCAATGACAGTGGAAGAACGCAGAAATCCTGATTTAATTAACGGCAAACGCAGAGAGCGATTAGCCAAAGGTTCAGGAAATACAATACAAGACGTAAATCAGTTCATCAAACAATTTGACCAAATGAAAGTAATGATGAAGCGTATGCAAGGTATGGGAATGGGAAAACGATAATTTCCAAACAATACATTAATATAAAGATTACACGATGTCAGACTTTTAGTCTGACATTTCTTTTAATTTAGAAACATGATAAACGCAGGAATTATAGGTGCAACAGGCTATACAGGTGGGGAACTGATAAGAATTCTATTGCATCATCCAAAAGTAGAAATTGATTTTTGTTACAGCAGAAGTCAGCACAGCAAAAAAATATCAGAAGTACATACTGATTTATTAGGTGATACTGACTTGGTATTTACTGATAAAATAAATGCTGATATCGATGTGGTATTTTTATGTTTACCGCATGGTGATGCTAAGACATTTATTGAGAATAATAACTTCTCTCCTTCTGTAAAGATTATAGATTTAAGCAATGATTTTCGTTTAAAGAATGATGCTGATGGTTTTGTATATGGCTTGCCTGAATTAAATAAAGAAGATATACAAAAAGAAACTAAAATTGCAAATCCCGGTTGTTTTGCAACAGCTATTCAATTAGCGTTATTGCCATTGGCTAAAGAAAATTTACTTAATAATGAAATCAATATCTCAGGTTTTACAGGCAGTACAGGTGCCGGCGTTTCTTTAAACAATGCAACTCATTTTACATGGAGAAACAACAATACAGCAGTTTACAAAGCATTCACACATCAGCATCTTGATGAAATAAATGAATCGCTTACGCAGCTACAAAGTGCGTATAACAAGCAAATTAATTTTATTCCGTATCGCGGAGATTTTACACGTGGTATTATTACTACCACTTATCTAGATTTTTCAGGAAGTCTCGATGAAGCAAAAAATATTTATCAGAAATTTTATAAAGATGCACCATTTGTTTTTTTATCCGACACAAATATCGATTTGAAACAAGTTGTCAATACAAATAAATGTTTGTTGTATTTAGAAAAGCATGAAAATAAACTGATGGTAATTTCCATCGTAGACAATTTATTAAAAGGTGCAAGCGGACAAGCTGTACAAAATATGAATCTGATGTTTGGTTTTGATGAAACAGAAGGATTGAAATTAAAACCGGTTGCTTATTAATTTCACGCAAAGAACGCAAAGAAATAAGCTATAAAGAAAGATAATGACAGAAAATGAAATAGCAAAAATAATATTAGATGTATCATTTGATATTCATATAAAATTAGGCCCGGGTTTATTTGAATCAGTCTATGAAGAAATATTAATTCATGAAATGGAAAATTATGGCTTGAGTGTAAAAAGACAACAAGGAATTCCTGTATATTGGAATGAATTAAAGATGGAAGTTGGATTTAGAGCAGATATTATTGTATAAGATAAGGTTATTGTTGAAATAAAATCAGTTGAAACATTAGCTCCAATACATTACAAACAACTTTTGACCTATCTTAAAATAACTAAATTAAAACTTGGGCTATTAATTAATTTTAATGAATATTTACTAAAAGATGGAATCAAAAGGGTTGCTAATAATTTATAAAATATGTTGCGCCTTTTGCCGTAGCGCCCTTGGCGTGAAATAAAAAACATGAAACTATACGATGTATATCCATTATTCAACATCAACCTAACAAAAGGAGAAGGCTGTTATGTATTCGATGATAAAAACGTCAGATACCTTGATTTTTATGGAGGTCACGCGGTTATATCTATCGGTCATGCGCATGAACACTTTGTAAAAAGACTTGAAGAACAATTACATCAGTTATCTTTTTATTCTAATTCAGTTCATATCAATATTCAACAGCAACTGGCTGATAAATTAGGCCAAGTTTCGGGTTATAATGACTATAATTTATTCTTATGTAACAGTGGCGCAGAGGCTATAGAAAATTCGTTAAAAGTTGCTTCATTTCACAATAACAGAAAAAAAGTAATTGCTTTCAAAGGTGCATTTCACGGACGAACATCAGGCGCGGTTGCAATCACAGATAATCCAAAAATAAAACCGCCGGGGAATGATGATTCCCATGTCATCTTTATAGATTTTAATGAGGTGAAAAGTTTAGAGAACGCATTTACAGAAAATGAAATTTGTGCAGTCGTTATTGAACCCATACAAGGTGTAAATGGTATTTACGAACCAAATACATCGTTTTTGCAATTGATACAAAAATTATGTAATGAACATGATGCTCTTTTTATTGCGGATGAAATACAATGCGGTTACGGTAGAAGCGGAAAATTCTTTGCGCATCAATTTGCAAATGTACAACCGGACATAGTAACAATGGCAAAAGGTATGGGTAACGGATTCCCTATTGCAGGAGTTTTGATTCACTCCAGAATAGCAGCAAAACATGGCATGTTAGGCACTACCTTTGGTGGCGCACCATTAGCCTGCGCTGCAGGATTGGCTGTTTTAGAAGTCATTGAAAATGAAAAGCTGATTGAAAATACAATTGAAGTAGGGAATTATTTAATAGAACAATGCAACCAACTATCAGACGGCAAAGAAGTACGCGGAAAAGGATTAATGATTGGCGTTGAATTTAATTTTCCTATTAAAGAATTGAGAGAAAAATTAGTTTACGAACATCATATTTTTGTTGGAAATTCAAACAATGCAAATACGATTCGTTTATTACCAAGTCTGAACATAACTAAAACGGAAGTAGATATTTTAATTAGTGCATTAAAAACTTGTTTGCGATGAAAAACTTTCTTAATGTATATGATGTAGAAAATACTGAGCAACTAACCCGGGAAGCTATTGCATTAAAACAAAACCGTTTTGAACATAGATATTTAGGTGAGAATAAAACAATGGTGTTGCTTTTTTTAAATTCAAGTTTAAGAACAAGAATTTCTACTCAAAAAGCAGCACAGAATTTAGGCATGAATACTATCGTGCTTAATCTCGGACAAGACAGCTGGCAAATGGAATATGAAGATGGGGCAATCATGAATGGCACCACTGCAGAACATATAAAAGAAGGAGCCGCCGTTATCTCTGAATATGCAGATATTATAGGCATTCGCGCCTTTCCTACGCTTACAGATAAAGAAAAAGATTACTCGGAATATGTATTACACAAATTCCTGGAAAATGTAAGAGTGCCTGTTGTTAATATGGAAAGCGCTACGGTTCATCCCTTACAGTCATTATCTGATTTGATGACCATCAGAGAACACACTGTAAAACAGAAGCCAAAAGTTGTACTCAGCTGGGCGCCGCACATAAAGCCATTACCGCAATGTGTTGCCAATTCTTTTGCAGAATGGATGAATAAAAGTGATGTAGAATTTATCATCACACATCCTGAAGGTTATGAATTGAACGAAAAATTTGCAGGCAATGCAGTAATCTCACACAATCAAAATGAAGCTTTCAAAAATGCGGATTTTATTTACGCAAAAAACTGGAGTTCTTACACTGACTACGGAAAAATAATAGGCGAACATCATGACTGGATGATTACCGATGAAAAGATGAAACTGACTGCTAATGCAAGATTTATGCACTGTTTGCCAACTCGCAGGAATGTGGAAGTGGCAGATGATGTTCTTGATTCAGACTATTCATTAGTGATAAAACAAGCTGTCAACCGAGAGTTTGCAGCACAGGCAGTATTAAAAAAAATACTGGAAAAGAGCTCCGTAAACTAGTTTTTCTTTAAGATGCACGATACTTTCTCAATTATATTGTAACTTGTGTACAACCAATAGATAAATAGACATGAGAAAGATTCTACAAACTTCTCTGTTTGCATGCTTATTAATTTTATCAAACACAGGATTTTCTGCTGTTTCACCAAAAGATGTCATCAAGAAAGGCACTAAACTTGTGTATGATGTCAACTACTTAGGCACAAACTATGAATTTACAATTACGGTAAAAGACATTGAAAACGGATACAATTTTGACTGGCATATGAGTCCGCCGGACAATAAAAATGGCTCCATGGGTTGCAGCAAAAATGCGATTGAAAATACTACATGTATTTATAATTATTTCTCGAACGAAAATGCAAATATAACTGATCAATGCTGTATTGTCCTGAGTAATAAAATGTTTGAAGCTTTCAAAAACAATGGTTCTCTGGTAATTAATACTGACAAAAAAAATAATATCTCTGCTGCCTATGGCAATGCATACAATCATACCCAAAGTTTTAATTATGATAACAACGCAAATAATGAATTTGATTGCACTACTGTAAATGACGGACGTGACTATCAGATTACCTTCATAAATAGCCAGAGCTTTCCGTTGATTATAGAATTGAAATTAGACTGGACAATGAGATTGAAAAAAATTTACAATTAGTTTTCTTCGGTTTGCATCATTTTCTGTATTTTTTTCTTGTCATCTTTTTGCTTATTCTCATTCGTGATAAACGCAGGATTATTAAATTCCTTTTCTAAAGTCCAGCTCTCAGAGCGTATATTTTTATTCTTTACAAAAACTCCGGTTTGAGATTTCTTTATTTCCATCAGCCAGAAAATCGGTCCGTCATAATGTTGCCAGCTATCACCTTCTGTTTTGGAATAAAACACCTGAAACCACAGTACCTGTCTCTTTATAACAGAATGCTGTTGGTCAAAATAAAGTATTTCCTTGTATTTTAATTTTCGTGCAAACTGACTATACAAATCCTGGTAATTTCCGCTGTTACAATAATCTTCAAAACAAAAATTTGAATTCACCGGAATGTTCAGCTGATATGCATTAAACCGTTGCAGAAAATCATCAAACAAACACTGATTCATTTCACGATTTGGATAATAGGCATTCCACTCTCCTCTGCAATAACCTTTGAGTAAATCAACCGGAACTGTCTTTAAATATAAGTTTTTCGACAAATCTAAATTGATTGTATAAGTAAATGTATCTGCAACAAATAAATTTTGAGAGAAAGATTGTTGTGCAAAAAAATAAAATATTAAAATTGAAAAAAATTTCTTCATAAATAATATTTCTTAATTCATAATTCTTAATTCATAAATTACCATTACAATCCTGTCAGCTTAGCCAGTTCTGCTTTGGTTGTCGGCAATTTTGCAAATACTTTCATAGGGAAAACCACTTTTTTATTTCTGTTCAGTTTTGCATCAAAATTAGCGGTGAAAGTATTATCAAGTACGGCAATTTTACCATCTTGTGAAAATGTAAAAATTGTAAAATCTTCATTAGGCAATAATTTGAAATCATTAGCAAACTGACTTGGACTATAAGTTAATACAGCATTTTTATTTTTATACACTACAAAAATATCTGAATTTAATTTTTTGGTATATCCTTCCAGTTTAAAATCAGCCACTATAGGAATGGTTTCTTCACTTAATATTCTATCGCAGTTATACAACTGCATTTTATCGGCATTAATTGTTTTGAAAGACTGATCACGCACTTCTTCATAAGATGCGGCAGTTGAAGTTGAATTGGCATTCTGCACACGCCATAAAGCGCCATTCGCATCCATAGTAATGTTACCATTATCTGCATCCTGCCATGTATTGCCCCATAAATCCTGTTTATTATCTGTAGTCTTTTGATTTGCATCAGCTAAAGTTGCGAAAGGCGTCGCTTTTTCCCAGTTACTCGTTTGTTTATTCAAAACAAATGTTTCACCTCCGGTCACATCAAAATTACTTGCTAGTTGTACCTGTATTTTTTTATTGGGCGCAAATGACAACAACTTTCCGTTTCCATAGGCATACAACTCAAACATCCCTCCGCTTTCCAGTACATGATGCTTATCATTTTCCGTATAATTCATAGGAATATGATTTAATACAATATCCAACTGATCAACAAATTCACGGTATTTCAGGTTAACCTGTCCATCGTATAATTTTCCATCCAGATAAAAAGAATACGGCTGCACAAAAATGCGCGACTTATGATGCTGGATTACTTTACATTCTTTTGCGTCAAATTTATATTCACTAAATGGAGTTTCAGGAATTATGTTTTTAGAAAATGAAAGTTGAATGGTTATCAGAATAATTCCGGTTAAAAATAGATTTTTCATAAGATTTGATTTGTTGAATAACGCATATTATAACTTATTAGTATACCTCAATTATCATAATTAGTAATTTTCATTATAAACTCCCCAAAAACCTGGGCCAAATACAGATTTTCATTAATAACCAAAGCTGTTGAAGAACCGGAAATTAATTTACCATTGTCAGAAAAGATGGCTCTTGCAGAACCTGTTTGCATATTTATCGCATAAGTATTAGATGGAGATAAAGTTGTTGGAATATAAGACAACAAAGCAAACTTAATTTCGTCAGGATGAACCGCAGCAATCAATTCGTTTCCTGCAATACTTATATTATCAATGCCATTTATCCTGGATAATACTTTCCTGTTTTTCAACATACCATCAGTCTGAATATCATATGTAAAGAGCGCATGATTTCTTGATGTTCCGAGATACAAAATATTATTTTGATTACACAAACCATTTGGAAATCCAAGAGAACTATCTGTTTTCTTCCAATTGTCATTTCCGTCACAATAAACAATAGAACCGCTGTAAGGATTTGTCAGCAATTCAGTAATATCCTGCGAATTTTTATCATTAGAAAAATAAAAACTGCCGTTTGGCAACACCGTTAAATCATTTGGTGAAATGAGTAATAGATTTTTAAATTCAAATACAAATTCCAGGTAATCGGTATTGATTTTAAATTTCACAACAGAGCTTATGTTTGAACCATCTTTATAATGATTAATCACATATAAATAATCAACTCCGTTTATTGTTTGAAGATCAAAACCATGCGGATTAAATGGTATTGCAGGCAGATTTAATAAAGGTAAAGTGGAAGTTTCATCCGTACGTATATCCAGTTGCTGGATTTCACCCAATTGCGGCATGCCGGTTCTGCGTTCATTACACGATAACAGAATCCTGTTATTGACTTTATCAAATACAATATCTTCTGGTCCCGGCGCTGATTTAATATCTGAATACGTTTTTTTCAATTTCTCTTTTTGACAAGATAAAATTGAACATAGTATAACACAGGAAAATAGCATTTTTTTAAACATAAGCGTATTTTAGTGTAAACTAAATATACGAATTGGAAACAATAGTTGTTATAAAAATCGGTGGAAATATTATTGATGATGAAAAAGCGCTGGCAGATTTTTTATCTGATTTTGCAGCAATACAACAACCAAAGATCCTGATTCATGGTGGCGGAAAATTGGCAACAAAACTCAGTAAAGATCTAAATATTGAAACACAATTAATCGACGGCAGACGCATCACTGATGAAAAAACAGTAGACATTGTCACGATGGTGTATGCAGGTTTGATTAACAAAAAGATAGTTGCAAAACTACAATCAAAAAATTGCAATGCTATTGGTATAACAGGTGCTGATGCAAATATTATTGAAGCACATAAACGAGTGCATTCAACAATTGATTATGGTTTTGTCGGTGATATAGATAAAGTAAATGCGGATTTTATTTTTGATCTAATGAATAAAAATTACACGCCTGTTATTGCACCATTAACGCATGATAAAAAAGGGAATCTGCTAAATACAAATGCTGATACAATTGCTGCTGAAATTGCCATTGAGTTATCAAAAGCTAAGAAAGTGATGCTTTTTTACTGCTTTGAAAAGCACGGATTGCTGAAAGATATTAACAATAATGAGAGTGTTATCAGTAAGATTACCTTGTTTGAAATCGAACAACTCATAGAAAAACAAATCATTAATGAGGGTATGCTGCCTAAAATAGATAATATTTCTCGCTCGGTTGAAAACGGTGTGGAAAAAGTTATGCTATGTCATGCCTATGATGTACTTTCAATTGTGAACGAAAATGCTAAATTTGGAACAACGATTACCAAAAACTAAAATGAATAAAGTCCAGGACGAAATACAAGTTCAGTTTATTGAATTGCTGCAAAAGTTGATTGGTGTTTCTTCTTTTAGTAAAGAAGAAGATAAAGCTGCGGATATTATCCGCAAGTTTTTGAAATCAAAAAAAATTCCATTTGACACTAAGTTGAATAATACATGGGTAAGAAATAAACATTTCAATTTTTTAAAACCGTCTATTTTATTAAACTCACATATTGATACCGTAAAACCAGTGAATGGTTGGAATAAAGATCCGTTCAATGCGGAAGTAGATGAAAATAAATTGTATGGCTTGGGAAGTAATGATGCCGGCGCTGCATTGATTTCTTTGCTTGCTACATTTTTACATTTTTACGAAAAAGAAGATTTAAAATACAACATTATTTTTGCAGCAACTTCTGAAGAAGAAATTTCCGGCAAGAATGGTATTGAACAAATTGAAGAAATTACTTCTGCCTGTGAGTTTGCTATTATAGGCGAACCAACGGAAATGAAAATGGCAATTGCAGAAAAAGGACTTATGGTATTGGATGCTGAAGTGAAAGGAAAATCCGGGCATGCTGCACGTAATGATGGCTTGAATGCTATTTATTTGGCGATGGTGGACGTACAATGGTTCCAAAATTATCAGTTTAAGAAGATAAATCAGACTTTAGGACCGGTAAAACTCACTGTAAGTATGATTCATGCGGGAACGCAGCATAATGTAGTGCCTGATGTTTGCAAATATACAGTGGATGTACGCACGATTCCGGAATATACAACAGACCAGATTCTGGAAATTATACGAGATAATGTAAAAGCGGATGTAAAAGCTCGTTCTACCCGTTTGCAGCCTTCGCAAATTGATAAAGAACACCTGATTGTAAAAGCTGCAGAAAAATTAAATATAGAAACATTTGGTTCTTCTACCCTTTCCGACCAATCTTTATTAAAAATTCCAAGTGTAAAAATTGGTCCGGGAAAATCAGAACGCTCACACACCGCAGATGAATTTATTTACCTGCAGGAAATCGAAGACGGATTGAAGATTTATAAGAAGTTGTTAGAGCAAGTGTTGTAGATAATATTTACAACTGATTAAAAAATTATTAGAAAAGAGAGAGAGTTAATTACCTTGATACACAGCTAATGCATAAAATAATTTTTCAATTGTTTGACAAGATATCGTTGTACAAAAATCACCTTCTTCATTAAAAATTGCCATTACTATTCCTTTTCTAGAAATTATATCAACTGGTATCTTTATTCCATTTAGAGTAATATCAGTTCCATTCCACACCTTAGTTTCAGGTGATTCTTTGTATATTTTCTCAGTCATTCTCCCACTTAAACTACTTTCTTGAGTAATTGTAGTTATACAAATATCATCTTCAAATAATAAAATCTGTGCTAATTTTAAGTCTGGCATTCTTAAACGCAATAGTTTTTCTTGTTTTATGTCTACAACACAGGTTTTTAGATTTTCATACTTATCTAATAAATATTTATAGCTACTACCTAAATCATCACTAAAAGACTTTAAAGTATTAGTAAATAAAAAGAAAAAAATAATTATTTTAAGTAAATTCTTCATAATTAGTATTTTGATTATGACTCTAATTCCTTGGTTCTTGTCTCAAGAACCAACAATAGACAAAACTACTTCCCAAACAGCTTACCAAAATCAGCGCCTATTTTTCCCATCATTTCCTGTGCTTTTCCCTGGAAATCGCTAAGGTTAACTTTGCTCATAATTTTACCAAAATCAGGTTTACCGTTTTCATCTGTAAATTCTTTTTTGAATCCTTCAAAGACTTCAGTGATGGAGAAATCACGTACTTTTTGTGCCGTATCTTCCGCCAATCCTACTTTATTTACCAAATCATTCAACAGGTTCTCGCGTAAATTCTTAAGCGTCGGATTGGTTTTTATATCATTCAATCCATTACTCATTAAATCGCGAAGTCCGCTCATTCCGCCTGCCATTAAATCATCAGAAAAGAATTTCTTAAAATTCTCTAATAACACATTGGTGCTTTGTGTAGTCTGGTCGGCACTTAAGCCAAACTTCTCTTGTATCTGTTGCTGAATTTTTGCCTGCACGTCGTTAAAAATTTCCTGAAACATGATTTGTATTTTTATTAAAATCAAAGATAAAATTTATTCATTAATAATTAATGAAAAAGAAGTTTTTAATGTTTTTACCACATAAGAAACAATAGAAACTAAAGAACTTATTCTTTCTTAGTTTCCTTGATAAAGAAGGCAAATATCTTTAAAACTAAGAAAACTAAAGTATTGCTTATATGGCTTTCGTTCCTTAAGTGGTTTAATTTATATGTGTAAAATATAATTTCTTTTAAGTTTAAAAACTACTAACCATTAACAAATAACTTATACCTTTACTACATGAAACTACAAATTTGCGGAGCCGCACAAACAGTAACCGGCAGTTGTCACTTAGTCACTTTAGAGAATAACTTTAAAATTTTGCTGGACTGCGGCTTGTATCAGGGTCATGAAGATCAATTTGAAAATTTTAATGAAAAATGGTTGTTTCAGCCATCCGATATTGATGTACTGGTTTTGTCACATGCGCATATAGACCATTGCGGAAGAATTCCAAAATTAGTGAAGGATGGTTTTACTGGAAAAATATTCTGTACCTCTGCCACCCGTGATTTGACTGCCATCATGCTATTAGACAGTGCGCATATACAAGAAACAGATGCTGAATATGAAGCTAAAAAACACAAAGGAGATGGCATACCACTATACACACAACTGGATGCAAAAAATTGTTTGAAACAGTTTGTATGTGTAGAATATAGTGAGTGGTTTGCCATTAATGCAAATGTCAGCGTATTGTTTTCCGATGCAGGTCATATTTTAGGAAGTGCAAGTGTCGGTTTAAAAATGAATGAAAATAACAAAGAAACAATTTTTGGTTTTTCAGGTGATGTAGGAAGATACAATCGTCCTATCCTGAATGACCCTGCTCCTATGCCGCCACTGGATTATTTTATTTGTGAATCTACATACGGCGGTAAAGTGCATGAAGAAACACCTGAAAGTGAAGAGCGCTTTTTACAAATCATTACAGATGCATGTATCAATAAAGGCGGTAAAGTAATTATTCCTGCTTTCAGCGTTGGGCGCACGCAGGAAATTTTATATCGTTTGGATAAATTTTATACTTCAGGAAAACTACAGCATCTAAATGTATACGTGGATAGCCCATTAGCAATGAATGCTACGGAAATCTTCATTGTGCATCCGGAATGTTTCGACGATGAGATGCATCAGTTTATTGCAACTGACAGCAATCCTTTCGGGTGGAACAATATGCATTATGTAAAAGATGTGGAACAATCAAAAAAATTAAATACTTCTGATGAGCCTTGTATCATCATTGCTGCCTCAGGAATGGCAAATGCGGGTCGTGTAAAACATCATTTGTTTAATCAATTGGATAAACCTCAGAACACAGTGTTGATTGTCGGGTATTGCGCGCAAGGCACACTCGGACAGCAGCTGACAGCAAAACCAGAAACAGTAAATATTTTTCATAAAGAAATAAAAGTACGCGCCACCATTGAAGTGATGAGCAGTATGAGCGCGCACGCAGACCAACCTGAATTGCTAAAATTTATTTCTAACCAAGACACAAATAAATTGAAAAAAATATTCTTGGTACATGGTGAACTTAAACAGCAGGAGGCATATAAAACTGCATTATTAGGAAAACAATACAAATCCATTGAAATACCTAAATTAGGTGATGTTTATGATTTATAACAAATCTTATATTCACTAAACAGAAACAATTCACTATTTTTATCATTAAATAATTTCTATGGCAAATCAGGAACAATTCGTTCAGGCAGTTCAACAAGGTTATACTTTTAGCGGCGCATCTATAATAATTGGTGGCGGTATGTTAGATTCAAAATCTGTACCGGATACAAAGATAAAAATCCCATTAAAAACATTAAATCGACATGGTTTAATTGCCGGAGCAACCGGAACAGGAAAAACAAAAACAATTCAGACGCTTTCAGAAAAATTATCTGAAAATGGAGTGTCCGTTTTGATGATGGATATAAAAGGTGACTTTTCAGGAGTTGCAGAACCAGGCGTTTCAAATCCAAAAATTACAGACAGGATAACATCCATCGGAAATACGTGGAATGCAAAAGGATATCCTGTAGAATTAATGTCTATCTCTACACAGGATGGTGTTCGTTTACGTGCAACTGTTACTGAATTCGGTCCTGTATTGATGTCAAAAATATTAGATTTAAATGATACGCAGGAAGGTGTGGTTGCTATGGTTTTCAAATTTTGCGATGACCAGCAATTAGCACTATTAGACTTAAATGATTTTAAAAAAGTATTACAGTTTCTTACAAACGAAGGGAAAGCTATTTTTGAAAAAGAATATGGTGCAATTTCACCTGCAACAGTGGGAACTATTTTAAGAAAAGTGGTTGAACTGGAGCAGCAGGGTGCGGGCGTTTTCTTTGGTGAAACTTCGTTTAATGTAAATGATTTATTGCGTAAAGACGAGAACGGAAATGGTTATATCAATATCGTTCGCTTAACAGACATACAGGATAAGCCGAAATTATTTTCTACGTTTATGTTGAGTGTCTTATCAGAAGTATATCATAAATTCCCTGAACGCGGTGATGTTGACCAGCCGGAGCTTGTTATTTTTATGGATGAGGCACATTTGATTTTTAATAATGCAAGTAAAGCTTTGCAAGACCAGCTGGAATCTATCATAAAATTAATTCGTTCTAAAGGTGTTGGTATTTTCTTTTGCACACAAAATCCGAATGATATTCCACAAAGTATCTTAGCACAACTTGGTTTAAAAATCCAACATGCATTACGCGCCTTTACTGCAAAAGACAGACAGGATATTAAGATGGTAGCGCAAAACTATCCTGAAACGGAATTTTACCGTGTAGAAGATTTGATTACACAATTAGGTATAGGTGAAGCATTTGTTACTGCATTGAATGAAAAAGGAATTCCAACTCCTATCATACATTCGTTAATGACGCCACCGCAATCGCGTATGGATATTTTAAATGACGGGGAGATGCAGGCATTGATTCAAAAATCAAAACTCTACAGAAAATATAAAGAAGTGGTTGACCCTGAAAGTGCATATGAAATTCTGAGTGCAAAAATGGAAGCGGCACAACAACAGGAAGCTGAAGTGGAACAGGCTAAAGCAGAAGCAAAGGTAGAAAAAGCTAAACCTGCAGGCAAGTCTACGCTTGAAAAAGTATTAAGCAATACCGTTACACGACAGATTGCAAGAACTGCAACAACACAAATAACACGAGGTTTATTGGGTGCATTAAAAGGGATGTTCAAATAAATTTTAATTATTAATTCAAAAATATGGCAGAAATAAAACTTTCAAAAATATCAACGGTTGCACCTAAGTCTTTAGACAAAGAAGCAACCAAAGTAAAAACAGCACAATTAATTGAAGAAATAAAAGACCTTCAGAATATTTTGATGGCCTCAGCCCAAAAAAGTTTACTTGTCATTGTACAGGGAATGGATGCAAGCGGAAAAGATGGTGCTGCAAAGAATGTATTCGGAGGCATTAATCCTGCAGGCATCAGTGTTCACTCCTTTAAGAAACCAAGCGATGAAGAATTAGCACATGATTTTCTATGGCGCGTGCATCACGTCGTTCCGGAAAAAGGACAAATTAAAATTTTCAACCGATCACATTACGAAGATGTATTGATACAACGCGTCCACAAATGGATTGATGAAAAAACAGTTGCCCAACGTTTTGACGCTATCAATAATTTTGAAAAATTACTGGAACAAAACGGCACTAAAATATTGAAATTTTACATGCACATTTCTCCGGAAGGCCAATTAGAAAGTTTAGAAGAACGCAAAACAAATCCTAAGAAAATGTGGAAACACAAAGATCAGGATTGGGAAGAACGTAAACTCTGGAAAGAATATATGGCGGCTTATGCAGATGTATTTAAAAATTGCAGCAAAGTGGAGTGGATTATTATACCAACCGATCAAAACTGGTATAAAGAATATTTAATCGCTCAGAAAGTACGTGATACATTAAAAGACATGAAACTGGAATATCCAAAATTAGTAACGGCTGTAACAAAATAAAGATTGACAAAACTCTGGCAAAAAGGTGAATCAAACAAAAATGAATTGACTAAGATAGTCGAGCAATTTACTGTTGGTAACGACAGGGATTTGGATTTATTATTAGCAAAATATGATGTACTTGGTTCATTGGCACATACAAAAATGCTGGCAGAAGTAGGACTGCTAACAAAAGATGAGCTCTCCCTTATTCAACAGGAATTAAAAGATATTTATAAAGAAATTGAAACCGGCAATTTTTCCATCGCTGACGAAAGTGAAGACATCCACAGTGAAGTAGAATTTCGTCTTACAAAAAAAATAGGTAATCTTGGAAAAAAAATCCACAGCGGCAGAAGCCGAAACGACCAGGTTTTACTGGATTTGAAGTTATTCACCAGAAATGAAATAGAAGAAATTGTATGTATTACTAAAAAAGTATTTGATACATTAATTCGGCTTTCCAATGAGCATAAGGATGAATTATTACCGGGCTACACACATTTCCAATTAGCCATGCCAAGTAGTTTTGGTTTGTGGTTCGGTGCATACGCAGAAAGTTTAGTGGACGATCTCCAGGTTTTATTTTCCGCGTTTACATTAGCAAATAAAAACCCACTTGGCTCAGGCGCAGGCTATGGTGGTTCTCTTCCATTAAACAGAAAACTAACAACAGAATTATTAGGATTTGATGAATTAAATTATAATGTTGTTTATGCGCAAATGAATCGTGGTAAGATGGAAAAAAATGTAGCATTTGCAATTTCAAATATTGCTGCAACACTTTCTAAATTATCAATGGATTGCTGTTTGTATTTGAATCAGAATTTTAGTTTCATATCATTTCCAGACGTATTGACAACCGGTTCTTCTATCATGCCGCACAAAAAAAATCCGGACGTGTTAGAACTGATTCGTGCAAAATCTAATAAACTGCAAAACCTACCTGCACAAATAAATTTAATACTGGCAAATTTGCCATCAGGTTATCATCGCGATTTACAAGTTATCAAAGAAGATTATTTAAAGAGTTTTGGCGACATAAAATCTTGTCTGGAAATGACAAATCTCATGTTACAGAACATCGAAATAAATGATAACATCTTAGATGATGAGAAATACAAGCTTCTATTTACAGTAGAAACTGTAAATAAACTGGTGAATGAAGGCATGCCGTTCAGAGATGCATATATATATGTTGGAAAAGAAGTAGAAAACGGTAATTATCAAAAACCATCTTCAATTCATCATACACATGAAGGGAGTATTGGCAATCTCTGCAATGAAGAAATAGAAAAAATGATGCAAAATACTATCGCATTATTTCCATTTAAAAAGATAAATGACGCATTGGCTCAACTGATTGCGTAAAAAACTGGCAGACTTTTTGTAATATGTCAGGAAAACATCTTATTTTTAGTTCTTAAATAATCAAAAAAGCATGAAATATCCATATCTTTTTTAAAAAAATGATTAATAGGATATTCCATGTGCGCCAATAAAAACAATTAATATAAACACATGAAAAAAGTAACAAGTATTTTAGTGATTGCCGCTATTTTTCTGGCAAATCTGTCGTTCGCACAGAGCGTAAACGAAACAATTCCAAAGGTAATGACTGCTATGGGTAACGCCAAAACCATGACTTATCATTTCTTCGCTCAGGAGCGTATGCATGATGGTAAATACAGCAAAAGTGATGTGGACTTTAAAGTAATCGCAAATCCTTTAAAAGTATATGCTTATGCACATTTACCACAATCTGCACAATTGATTTTTGAAGGGGCTGTATCTAAAGATGTAAAAGTTAAGAAAGGACTTAAATTGAATTTGAATCCAACAAACAGTTTATTAATGAAAGGCGTACACAATCCTATAACAAGAGCCGGTTTTGCGCAAATTAAAAAAATATTAGAAACAAGTATGTCACAACGAAAAGGTGAAGACCTTGCTTCATATGTAAAAGTTTTAGGAAGTGTTAGCTATGACGGTAAAGATTGCTGGAAAATAGAAATCAATGATGCTGATTACAAGATTATCGATTACACAGTAGCTGCCGGTGAAACAAATGTATGGCAAATCGGTAAAAAATTAGCGGTTTCTGAATACAAAATAAAAGAATTGAATAATATTGATGACGAAGTAAAACCTGGTCAGAAAATAAAAATTCCTTCTTCTTATGCTAAGAAAACAACTTTGTTTATTGACAAAACAACCTACTTACCTATCTATCACAAAATGGAAGATGAAAAAGGCATCTATGAAATTTATGAATTTAAAGATTTGAAATTAGGCGTTAACTTAACAGACGCTGATTTCCAGTTTCAATAGTATATAAAATCTATTTACAAAAAGTCCTCCGAATTTCGGGGGGATTTTTTTAAAAAAGATGGAGCATAATGAAATCTATCGAAGTTTCAAGCCTGCAAAATATCCTGCAAAAGCTGATGCAATTCCGGCAACATTCGATAATAAAATATAAAATAAAGATGTTCCGATTAACCCTTCATTCAGCAGTTTCATGTTTTCTAACGCAAAAGAAGAAAACGTTGTAAAACCTCCTAAAAACCCGATAAACAACAGAAACTTTATCTTGTCATCTAATTGTCCGTTTATTGAAAATAAACCAAACAATAAGCCTATAATCAAAGAGCCAATAATATTAATAGAAAAAGTACCGACAGGAAAAAACGAGGGGTTTTTAGATGAAATATATTCTGTAATCCAAAATCGTAATAAACTGCCAATAGCACCGCCAGCTAGAATATATACATACTTCATTTACACAAAAATATATAAAATCATTTGAATATTTTAATCAAGGCTAGTATTCTATGAATTATCAAGAAATTAACAAACTTTTAGTCAGGAAATTATAGCTGAATACTTAATTTCGGAACGGATTTTGTAAACCTACTTATAAATAAAAACATATGAAGAAATATTGTACGCTGTTTTGTCTTTTTTTATTCACTTCAATTGCCTTCTCACAAGAAAATAATTTCAACATTAGCATTACCGTAAAAGGTATGGAAAACCAGATAGGAATTTTAGCCTATTATTACGGAGACAAACGTTTTGTAAAAGACACTTTACATTTTGATACAAAAGGGATTTCTGCTATTAAAGGCAAAAAAAATATTTCAGAAGGCGTTTATTTAATAGCCTTCCCTTCCATGCGTTACAATTCATTTGATATTATTTTAAAAGAGACTTCTTTTAGCATTACTACAGACACCAGCAACTTTATTAAAAATGCTGTACTTAAAAATTCTATTGAAAATAAACAAATGTTTGATGATATGAATTATATGCTGCCATTAGGTGTTCAGAATGACTCGTTACAAAAGAAATTAAAACTGCTGGATAAAAAAGATGCAGCATACACTAAATTTGTAACCGAAATTGAAGGTATTACAAAAAATATTGTTGCACACAGAAAAGAAAATATAAAAAAATATCCGGCTACTTTTTATTCAAAATTATTAACTATGATGCTGGATATAGATATTCCTAAAGGTCCTAAAAACCCTAACGGAAGCGCAGTGGATACTTTTTATAGTTTCCATTATACACAACAACATTATTTCGACAATGTAGATTTCTCAGATTCAGGTTATATACGCAGTCCTATATTTCAGGGGAAATTATTAAAATATTTTGATTCATATACATATCCTCAGCCTGATTCAATAATGAAATCAATCGATTTAGTAATTGAAAAATCCAGAGCAAATAAAGAAATGTTTCAGTTTTGCTTAAATGAGTTATTCATGAAATATGCAAAAAGTGAAATTATGGGTCACGATGCACTTTACGTTTACCTTGCAGACAAATATTATTTAAGCGGTGAAGCATGGTGGGCAACTGATAAAAGTTTAACTGAATTACGTGATCGTGTAGAAGCAGTAAGACCAACATTGATTGGCAAGATTGCACCGAATTTTATTACACAGGATACTTTAGGCAAACAGCAGGTTTTTCATGATTTCATTTCTAAAAATAAATATTCAATATTAGTATTTTGGAATTCAGATTGCGGTCATTGCCAGCATGAAATACCATTACTGAAGAAATTATATACTGATTCATTACAAGCTTTAGGCGTTCGTATATTCGCAGTTTCTACAGAACAAACTGATAGTTCTTTCAAAGCATTTGCAGCTAAAAACTGTGCTACCGACTGGATTACTACAGCAGATATGCATGGAACAAGTGCTTTCAGAAAGGAATACGATGTTATCGCTACACCAAAAATATTTATCATTACGCAGGATTATAAAATTATTGCTAAAAATATTCCGGTCGACAACTTAGTGGATTTCATAAAATTCATGAGTGGATTAAACGCTAAGAAAGAAGACAAATAACAATCATTCTTATAAATTACAGGAAAGCAGGTATAGTTAAACGATGTATTACTATAAAATATAGAATTAGTATGCCCACATTCCAATTGCTGCTAAGAGGCTAGCAACAAGTTGTAATAATAAATTATCGAAACCGCTTGGTGAAAAAGCTTCGGTAAGTGCACATAAAACCGCCATTACCAAAACTATAAAATAAGTAGCAGGAAAAATGGTTTGTGAAAAATATAGTGTAGAAAAATAAATTAAATAGGTAGTAACAAAAACGGCTAAACTTCCTTCGATACTCCTAAACGAAATTTTTGTTTTATCAAAGCTAAAAACTCGATACTGATGCTTACCGAATCTCGTTCCAATGGGTTCCGCAATCGCATCAGCAATACCTGTAATTGCATATCCGAAGACTGCAAACTGTCCAAAAAATATATTTGACAATACCCCGCCAAAAAAGGTAGCCAGATAAGAATAGATTATATATTTTGTTCGGAACGGTGCATCTTTTTCACGTGCCAATGCTTCATAAAACACATCCCCTGCTCCTTTATAACAAGCATATAATAAGACAATCGTTACTGACCAGCCTAATATAAAAACACCCGGTAATTTAAAATAGTATTGATAAAAAAATGCACTGATGAAAATAAAAAAATGAAATACTTTTCGCGTGTATCCGGTTTTCCATTTTAAATTTCTTTTACAAAATCCTGCAATAAATAAGGCGAGAAAACTCCAAACTACGGTAACAGGAAATAACCAACTGATTAATTTTAGAGAAGGGAAATTATCTAAGAAAAAATGTACAACCTGCATTATAATTTATGTGTATTGTTTAAAAATGATATAATAACACAGATATTATTTCGATATTTTTTTATAAAATCTTTTTGATGCAAAAGTATAACCATTCTTTTCATAAAAACGGTGTTCGTCAATTCTGCGGACATTGCTGGTGTTTTCAATTCTAAAAATGTTATTCAATGTGCAATATTTTTCTAAAAAATCTAAAAACTGTGCACCCACTTTTTTATTTCTGAAATTTTCATCCACACAAAAAGAAGTCAAACGTGCACGCATATTTTTTTCATGGATAAAATGCGTAAAATGCAATTCTGCGAACCCAATTACTATTGCATTTTCTTTTGCTACAAATAAACGATAATCTTCTTTAGGTAAACTGTTTTTAAGATTGTTTAACAGCGTTTCTATAGAGATAAAATGTTCCAGCTGATGAATGAGTGCGAGAAGAGAATCTGCATCTTCTAAAGTTGCTTTTGTAAATTGTATATTGAAAACATCCGCCATTTTCAATTATTAGTTATTAATCAATCAAATTCCACTCTGCCAAATTCTTTGATACCGGTCAGCTTCAAACTGACTTCCCATAAACGACGGGAATTCTCCGAACTGATAGCTTCCATAGATGGAATCGTTGTATTTTTTCTGTACCAATACAAACCTGTTTTTCCTTGGACTTCAGGCGCTGTAGCCAAGTAAATAGAAGTCTCCGCTCCTTTTTCCGGTGTCGTCAATACAAACCCAAAATTACTCATTAAAAATTTCATCACAGGATTTCCTGATTTGCCGAAATTAGAATTGATATTTCCAGGATGCAGACAATTTGCAGTGATGTGTGTATTTTTTTTAAGCTGATATGCAAGTTCTTTGTTGAATGAAATGTTCATGAGTTTTGTATGGCCATACTGAATCCATGAGCTGAAAAATTTCTCCGCCTGCAAATCGTCCCAACGCATATTTGTAAAGCGATGTGCCAGTGACGCAACATTTACTACGCGGGCATTTTCAGATGCTTTTAATAAATCCAGTAAATAATGTGTGACTAAAAAATATCCTAAATGATTTGTTGCGAACATCAGTTCATAACCATCTTCGTTTGTCTGGCGTTCACCAATGATGGAGCCTGCATTATTTATCAGCACATCTATCTGATTGTATTTCATTCTGAATGCCTTCGCAAATTTTTTGATGGATGCATGTGAACTGAAATCACAAATAAACAAATCGCAATTGTTTAAACCTGTCAATGCATTGATATCTTCCTGTACCGCTTTTGCTTTTTGTACATTTCTGCAAACCAATATTACCTGCGCTCCCATCTTCGCAATTTCAGTAGCTGTAATTCTGCCAATCCCTGAATTTCCACCCGTAATTACAACTATCTTATTTTTCATTATCTATTTTTATTCTTGATTCTTATTTTTTTAGATGCAGAATAAACTGAAACTACAAATGGCAAAGCATAACAATAAAACGCTATCAACTTTAATGTAGAAAGCTTATCCGGATTCAGTATTTTGACAATAGTAAATATAATAGCTGCAACAACAGAAACGATTGCAAGTAGTTTTGTCCATTTAGAACCGTAAAAACCGATGCTTTTAATTTTTAGTTCAGGATGTTCGGCAGCGGATCCATTATATGATTTTATTTGTTCGGAAAAGCCATTCCAGAATAAAAGAAATTGTTCCTGTTCATCCGCTTTAACCATAGATAAAAGAATTGATTTGTTCGGGTTTCTCAATTTAATCGTTATAAAGATTCGTGCCTGCGCATCCTCATCCAAAGCAGCATTTTCTATATTTGAATAATTGAAATGAAATTCCTGAGCTGGATATAAAAATGATTTCTTGTCCAAAGTAATATTTACAAACCTATTATCGTATTCTAAAATTGCATTTGCTGAAATTATTCTCAAAATAACAAACAAACTCAACGCCATCGCAATAATAATGAATGCAAAAATTACTACCATTTCTATTGTTTCTGAAAACTGATTTAAATCGATTGAAAATAAAACAAACATTGCGAAGGCCATCACACTTAATGGAATAAATATAAGTGCAAGCACTTGTTTCATGGTTTCAGAATATTTTATTGCTATTTTCATATTAAATAGTATGTTTGAAATTACAAAAAAAAGGATAGCACTTCTCTATCCTTTTTTTATTATAATTTTAAATTTCCTCAATAAAAATTGATTATGCTGCTTCAATATCTCTAAACATGCCGATGAATTTCAACATCGCACCTAAATTGCTTATTTTGATTTTTCCCATCATTACCGCCATTTGTCTGTTTACACGGCCTTCTTCTGCATCTTCAAAATCTGAAGCCAATGCTGTAATTACGCAGTCGGCTTCTCCATGCAATCCTTCCTGCACGTCACATTTACCATCTGCAACTGTTACTGTAAATTCGCCTCCAGTTTCACCTTCTAAACTAAACTGAAAATTGCCTGTCTGACCTGTTGCTTCTTCCGCTTTTAAACGTTCAGGTAATGCGAATACGATTTCTCTTGCTGTCATTTTTTATAACTTTTATGTGAATAATTAATTTGGTAAACAAATGTAAAATAATATTTTCGATTAAACAAATATTTACCAAACGTTCGTTTTATATTGTTTAATAACTATTTGTATATCAATTAAATAAAATATATTAACGTAAATTTTACATGAAATATTTTACCAAACGTTTAGTCAAATACAAAGAAATTTCGTAAACTTGTTTATCATTCCGAGCTCAACGAAAAATCTTGTTAATTATTTATAATGCTTAGAACTATGTCAGTTATAAAATCGAAAATAAATACAAATTCAGCTGCATTTAAAGACAACTACCAAAAAATGTTGGCTAAGATAGAAGATCTGAATAAACATCTTAAGCAATCTCTATTTCAAGGTGAAGAAAAACACCTGACAAAGGCAAAATCACAAGGCAAATTTTTAGCACGTGAACGCATCGAACTTTTATTGGATCAGGACTCTCCTTTTTTAGAATTATGTCCCTTAGCAGGTTTAGGAGTGAAAGGTGGGTTTGGCACAGGCGGAACGATGGTTGCCGGAATCGGATTTGTTTCCGGAAAAATGTGTCTGATAACAGCTAACGTAGGCACTAATAAAGGTGGGGCAATTGATATTGCTACATTAAAAAAAGCATTGCGCATCAACGAAATTGGAAACGAGAATAATTTACCCTCCATAAATTTAGTGGAAAGTGCAGGTGCTAATCTTCCTGACCAGGCACAGGTATTTAATTTAGGCGGAAATAATTTTAAGGAAATTACACGACGTTCTAAAAAAGGATTGCCAACTATTTCAATTGTATTTGGTAATTCAACTGCCGGTGGTGCTTACATTCCTGGCATGAGCGATTACACCATCATGATTAAAAATAAAGCAAAAGTATTTTTAGCAGGGCCACCTTTGGTGAAGATGGCTACAAATGAAATCGTAGATGATGAAAGTTTAGGCGGCGCGGAAATGCATTCTAAAATTTCAGGAGTTTCAGATTATTTAGCACAAGATGAATTGGATGGAATTCGCATTGCACGTGAGTTGATGGCTAATCTAAATTGTCCGCCGACCGCCGACCGCCGACCGCTGACTAATTATAAAGAGCCTCTATACAATATTGACGAATTACTGGGAATCGTTTCAGTAGATACTAAAGTTCCGTTTGACTCGCGTGAAGTGATTGCCCGTTTAGTGGATGGTTCAGAATTTCATGAGTTCAAAAAAGAATACGGCACTACATTGATTTGTGGTTTCGCAAAAATACACGGCTACCCGATTGCTATTATCGGAAATAATGGTGTTTTATTCAATGATTCTGCCAATAAAGGCGCACACTTTATCCAGTTGTGCAACATGAACCACACACCTATTTTGTTTTTACAAAACATTACAGGATTTATGGTGGGAAAACAATACGAGCAAAGCGGCATGATTAAAGACGGCGCGAAAATGATTAATGCCGTTTCTAATTCCGAAGTACCGATGTTTACCTTAATGATGGGCGCAAGTTTTGGTGCAGGAAATTATGCAATGTGTGGTCGCGCATACAATCCGCGTTTCTTATTCTCTTATCCAAACTCCATGATTGCAGTAATGGGTTCTGAGCAATTAGCAGGCGTTATGCAAATGGTAAGTCGTGAAGCTGCAATAAAAAGCGGACAACAATTTGACGAAGCACAAGCTGCGCAGATGAAAGAATTTATGAAAGGTGAAATTGAAAAACAAAGCAATGCGTTTTTTGCAACCGGGCAGCTTTGGGATGATGGCATCATCGACCCGAGAGATACACGACATGTGTTTGGTTTAGTGTTGGCGTTAACTTA
>JAYVPA010000244.1:0-11035 GCA_043757615.1 Sphingobacteriales bacterium
CGGATCGCTGTCAGTTTTTAAATGAATCAAGCCATCTTTCTTTAAAATATTTTTATAAAATGGTAAGAACTTTTTTGATGTCAGTCGTTTTTTAGCATCACCATCCCGCAAAAAAGGATCTGAAAAGGTAATCCATATTTCCTCCACTTCACTATGTTTAAAATAATCTTCTATATGATCGATCTGGTCTCTGATGAAACCAACATTCTGCAAATCCTCCAGCGCTGCAATGCGCGCAGCGCTCCAGACCCTGTTTCCTTTTATGTCAACGCCAATAAAATTTTTATCCGGAAATAATCTCGCCATACCGAGTGTGTAATCCCCCTTCCCGCAGGCCAATTCTAAAACAATAGGATTTTCATTCTTAAAAAAATCTTTATTCCATTTTCCTTTAACTACAGGTTTCTTTTCAAATACAATAGGATTTGATGCCAGTTCTGCATATTTTTGCAATTTCGATTTCGAAGCCACTAATTATTTTTTGCAAAAATACAATTATTTGACTCTTTCCAAATTGAAAAAGATGTCAATAAAAAATAGAATTAAACTAATGAGTTTCAGTCAGCTCCTGCTGTTTGGAAAATTTCATGATCTTTTGGATAATAGAAATATCCGGAGTTTCGCCGTCTGTTTCATCCAAAGCATATTTGGCTTCTGATAATTGATTAAATTCTTGTTGTAAAGCATTGTCCTGCGCTAATGCATCGCTGACTGCATTTGCTTCGTTTGTGCTCGTTTCGTTGTAGAGATGTTTAACAAGAAGTTCTGATGTAGAATTTTGTTGCATAAAATAGTATTTATACTGTAAACGGAAGTTAAACATAATTATTTTATATGGCAACAAATTTTAATATGCTTTTTTGAAAAATTTGTTTTGAAAACTAATTAGTCACCGCCTGTTCCTCTAAAATGGTCATCTTTAAAGCGGAAAAGAACATTAAAAGTCGTCAAACTTCCGTAAATTCTGGTTATATATTGCTGTAATTCAACCTTTTCTGAATCGCTGATCTTTGAAGTATTGATTTTTTGTTCCATGACGCGTAATCTGTCACGCGTCATTACAATTTTATGAAAAAAGCCTTCAATCGGAATTTCTTTTGATTGTAAAGACTTATCTTTCGGCTGCATAACCAAATTTCCACCTTCCCATTTTTCTGCAATTTTGCAATCTTCTAAAGGTTCTGTCAGCGGTTCAACAATACCTTCCAGCACTTTTCTTATCTGCTCTAAGGAAACAGCATCTTTTTCTTTTTCAATCAATTTGATAATTACAAAACCTTCGAAATTCTTAGAAATCTCCTTTTCTCCGTGCGCTTCACCAAAATAAATAGTATATGAATATTCATCGCTGTCGTCAACGATTATGCCATTTCCAAACTTAGGATGTTCTATTCTCGTACCTATCTGATATGCTGCCATGGATTAATTTTCAACGAAAATAGAAAAGCGATTTTATATTTCCAATCTTTAAAAAATCCGAATACTAAATGAAACTGACCATCTAATAATTAACTGTAGACATCAATTTATACGTATTATCATTTAAATTATTGATTATGTGCTTTTTATATCAATTTTCTGTCAATTTCTATCACAAGTTTTAATTTATTGAGTTGTTATATGTATAAATCTGATCTAACTTTGATCTACATTTAATTAATGAACCAATTAAACTTTTAATCATGAAAAAACTAATTAAAACAGGATTTATTGCATTAGCTATAATGCTGCTAAGTACACAAAAATCAAATGCACAATGGGGCAGTTTAGGCGACAGAGTTGTTGACGGATTAAGCAACAAGGCACAGCAAAAAATCGAGGGCGAGATAAACAATGGTGCTGATAAAGCTTACGACAAGACAAAAGAAAAAACTAAAGAGAGCGTAAAAAATGGTAAAAAGAATAAATCAGAGGGAAATAATAATTCTTCTGATAATGGAAATAATAACAATGGAAATGGTAACGGAAATTCATCTTCCGGAAATAATGGAAATTCATCTTCTAACAATTCTTCTTCCAGCAGTACTAATACTTCTTTAAAGGCATATGGAAAATTTGATTTTGTTCCCGGCGAAAAAGTAATTGCATCAGAAGATTTTTCGCAGGATGCTATCGGTGATTTTCCTGACAAATGGAATACAAACGGAGGCGGTGAGTTAGTTACAGTTGATGGCCAGCAAGGAAAATGGTTAAAGTTTTCTCCCGAGAGTATTATCTATCCTGAATTTGTAAATGGATTGCCTGAAAATTTCACATTGGAATTTAATCTTGCCACTACATCAGAATTTAGTTTCTATTCTTCTTTCTTCAATGTACTTATTGCAAAATTAGGAGTGATACAAAAAGAATATCCCAAATGGAAACAATATGGAAATAAAACAAATGGGATGGAAATTGGTATTCATCCACAAAGTACAGGTGAAAGAGGACGTGCCGGCATGAAAAATTATGCTGTTTATTCGGATGTGCAAAATGAAGCGCTGTTAAAAAATGAAGCAGATTTCGATGCATTTACTGTAAATAAAAATGTTGTGAAAGTTTCTATCTGGCGACAAAAAACAAGATTGCGTGTGTATGTGGACGAAGAAAAAATATGGGATGTGCCAAAAGCATTTGATCCTGATGTAAAATATAATTTCTTAGGATTTAGAGTAGATGGTTATAACAATAAAGATGCAGACGCTTATTTTATCAGCAATATTCGACTTGCAGTTGGAGCACCGGACACACGTCACAAATTCTTAGAATTAGGAAAATATTCTACTACGGGAATTAAGTTTGATGTGAACAGTGATAAAATAAAAGGTGAATCTTACGGCACCTTGAAAGATTTTGCAGCGGTGCTAACTGAAAATGCTACGGTGAGAGTAAAAATTGTTGGACATACTGACAGCGATGGCGATGATGCAAATAACATGACGCTTTCTAAAAAACGCGCTGACGCTGTGAAAGCAGCATTAAATAAAGAATTTGGGGTTGACAACAGCAGAATGGAAACGGAAGGCAAAGGTGAAATACAGCCAGCCGAACCAAATACTTCCGCTGTAGGAAAAGCAAATAACAGAAGAGTAGAATTTATAAAATTATAAATCCTAAGCATCATACATCGTTAACATCCTTAAGATAATTGGTTCATTGGATGGTATCCTCTCTTTTCAGGGAGGATATTTTATTTTCTAAGTTAACAGAATTTATATCACAAAACTGATTTCTTTAAAAGCAAACTTTTCAATTCCGTTTTTTGTTTCCAACATTAAGTTTCCAACCACATCTATATCAATAATTTTCCCTTCAAAAATCTGTTCTTCTTTTTTATAATCAGCATCAGTATTATAGCGATATAAATTTGCTATATATTCTTTTTTCAACTGTTCAAATTTTCGTTCTTTCAGTAATAAGAAATATTTTTCTATAGAAACTAAAACCTCATTTAATATTTTATTTCTATCTGATTCATGATTGGTTTCCAGTTTCAGACTTGTTGCATTTATTTCTTTTGGAAAACTTTCCTGATTCACATTTAGTCCGATTCCGATAACTGAATATTTCAAATGCATTCCTGATATAGTATTTTCTATAAGAATGCCTGTAATTTTTTTATCATTTACGTAAATATCATTCGGCCATTTTATTTTAGTCGTAAGTCGTGAGTCATGAGTCTTGAGTCTTTTATTTTTGACTATTGACCATTGACCATTGACCATTGACCAAATACCTAAGGAAACAGCCATGTTCAGGTAAAACTGTTCCGTAGCACGTAGAAAGGAAGTTTGATAAATAATGCTGAAAGTTAAGTTTTTGTTAGCATCAGCAATCCAAAGCGTACCTGTTTGCCCACGTCCGGCAAACTGTTCGTCTGCTAAAATGACAGTTCCATCAATTGGACTGCTTTTTGCAACGTGTTCTTTTGCGTAATTATTCGTAGAATCCACTGACGGCAGGTGCAAAAGGAACTTTCCCGTGAAAAAAGTGTTATTTACATTAATTTCCAAAATTTAGTAGCTTTGAGTGAAATTATAAATAATAAACCATTTTGGAAAAAATTAAAGAAAAGAAAAAAACAAAGCCATCATCTGCCGATAGTTTGAATGACTTAGTTGTGTCGTTGATACAGGATAAAAAAGGGAATAGTATTGTAAGTCTGGACTTACGTGAAATTCCGGAAGCAATTACGGATTACTTTGTAATCTGTCATGCAGAATCTACCGTACAGGTTCGTGCCATTCTTGATCATTTGGAAGAGGAAATACGCAAACAAACAAACATGAAACCATATCATCTTGAAGGTCGATCTAATGGGGAATGGTGTCTGATAGATTTTGGCGATGTGATAGTGCATATCTTTCAACGCGAGAAAAGAGAATTCTATCAGCTGGAAGACTTATGGAGCGATGCGAAAATTCAGTATTATGCCGATTAACTTTTAAACTATTTGCATAAAAAATAGTTGTATTACTATATATAAACAAACACTTAAAAACTAAACATGGATTTCTTACCGGAAAACGAAGAGCCGAAAAAAAAGAAAGGAGGATTCAACAGCTACTGGCTGTTTGCTATACTTATTGTAGGATTGTTGGCAACACAATTTTTGTCTTTAAACTTTCAAATTAAACAAACCTCTGAAGATGAATTTTTCAGAAAGTATATTCCATCTGGTGATGTAGCAAAGATTACGATTGTCAACAAAGAAACCGTTGAAGTATTTATAAAAGATGATTCTTTAAAAGCAAAAAAACAGTATGCTGAGATCAAACTTACTAAATTAAAAACAGTAAATAAAGGTCCGCACTATTCTTTTGAGATTACTTCTATTGAGGCGTTTAAACAAAAACTGGATGCCGTACAGAATGCTACACCTTATGAAAATCTGATAAAAGTAAATAACGAATACCGAAAAGGTATTTTCGATATTATTGGCTGGTTGTTACCTATTATTTTATTAATTGGTGTATGGATGTTCTTGATGCGCAGAGCCACAGGCGGCATGGGCGGTGCAGGCGGACAAATTTTCAATATAGGAAAATCGAAAGCTAACCTCTATGACAAGGACACTAAAGTAAGCGTAACATTTGATGATGTTGCAGGATTGGATGAAGCCAAAGAAGAAGTAAAAGAAGTTGTTGATTTTTTAAAGAATCCAAAAAAATATACAGCACTTGGTGCAAAAATTCCAAAAGGCGTTTTATTGGTAGGTCCTCCGGGAACCGGTAAAACATTATTGGCAAAAGCTATGGCAGGGGAGGCGCAAGTTCCGTTCTTTTCTATTTCAGGTTCTGATTTCGTAGAAATGTTTGTAGGTGTTGGTGCATCACGTGTGCGAGACTTATTTAAACAAGCAAGAGAAAAAGCACCTTGTATTATTTTCATAGATGAGATTGATGCGGTAGGTCGTGCGCGTGGAAAAAACATGATGCAAAGTAATGACGAACGTGAAAGCACATTAAATCAATTATTAGTGGAGATGGATGGTTTTAGTGGTGACAAAGGTATTATCATGTTAGCTGCTACCAACAGACCAGATGTACTAGATTCTGCCTTATTACGTCCTGGCCGTTTTGACAGACAAATTTCTATAGACAAACCTGACCAAAAAGGCAGAGAGCAAATATTCAAAGTACATTTGAAAAAACTGACTAAACTTGGGCCTAATGTTACTCCAGAAAAATTAGCTTCTCTTACTCCGGGTTTTGCCGGTGCTGAAATTGCAAATGTTTGTAATGAAGCAGCTTTAGTGGCCGCCCGTAAAGAAAAAACACAGGTAGAAGTAGATGACTTCAATGAAGCGATTGACAGAAGTATTGGTGGTTTGGAAAAGAAAAATAAAATCATTTCTCCGCATGAAAAAGAAATCATTGCATACCATGAAGCAGGTCATGCAATTTGCGGCTGGTACTTAGAACACGCACATCCCTTGTTGAAAGTTACTATCATTCCGCGTGGTATTGCCGCTTTAGGATACGCACAATATTTACCGAAAGAACAATATTTATATCGTACCGAACAATTATTGGATGAAATCTGTATGACGCTAGGTGGCCGTGCGGCAGAAGAAATTGTATTTAACAAAATTTCGACAGGCGCACAAAATGACTTACAACGCATTACTCAATTAGCCTATGCAATGGTAACTGTTTATGGTATGAATGATAAAGTCGGAAATGTTTCTTTTTATGATCCGCAACAAGACACAACTTTTACTAAACCATATTCTGAAGATACTGCAAAAGTAATTGATCAAGAAGTTCGAAAATTAATTGATACTGCTTACCAGCGCACCGTAGCCTTACTGACAGAAAAACGTGAACAGTTAAATAAAATTGCAGAAGCATTGTTAGCAAAAGAAATCTTATTTAAAGCAGATTTAGATGATATCATTGGAAAAAGACTGTTTGACGAAGAACCCTTACCCGTTGCTATTTCTATAGATTAATAGTTGCAATATAAATTTTTAAGAAGGTATCGCATTTTGTGATACCTTCTTTTTTTGTACTTTTAGTAAATGCAAAAACAAACAATATTTAAAATTTACGGGATTGCACTGCTGGCGACAATAATGATGTTGTTCATTTTTGCATTTCTGAATCATCATTTTGACGGAACGGTTTGGGATGGTATGCAAATCAGTAAATCTGCATTAAGTGTAGAATATTGTGAACTTAATCAAACGAACAAATTATTTCATCAAACAATGAATACTTATTCTAACTTGGGCTATTTCTTTCTTGGAATGCTTGCAATTATGATTTCATTGTATGATAAAAAAAACGAGGATGATTCAACTAAAAATCCTATTCAACAATTTCCATTAGTATCATTTTTCTTTGGACTTTGTTTAGTGTATCTATGTTTTGGAAGTGCATTTTTTCATGCATCACTTACATGGTCGGGTCAGCGAGTAGATATGAACGCAACATATAGCATTTGTATTGCATTAATTGGACTTAGTTGCTATAGATTTCTTTCAAAAGAAAAATTATTATTTGAAAATAAAAATCAGTGGTTTATTATTTTATTTTTAGTGGTGACAATTGCTGCCTTTGTAGAATTACATTTACTCGTCAGCAGCATAATTTTATTGCCAACTTTGATTTTAGTGATTACAGTATTCACTTCATTAAATTATACCAAAAATAAGAAAGGTTTTAAAATGCAGTTAGCGATAATAAGTTTACTGATGATGATAGGTGCTTTTATACTGCGCACTATAGATGTGAAGAAGATTGCTTGTAATCCGGTTTCCACTTATCAGGGGCATGCCGTCTGGCATTTGTTTACAGGCATGAGTGCTTTCTTATTGTATTGGTTTTACAGAAGTGAGAATTCAACCTCGTAGGTTGGATTGAATCATTTACAATCACCTTTATCTTTTATTTTTTTATAAAAATCTTCATATAGCGGAAGTATCTCAGAAATATTAAATTTCTGTGCCTGTGCAAATGCATTTTTTTTAAATGCTGCTAATTTATTTTCATCTTTTAATAATTCCATTGTCTTTTCTGCCATCCCATTTACATCACCCACATTCAATAAAAATCCGGTAACACCTTCAATATTTACTTCAGGAATTCCACCAGCATTACTTGATACGACAGGCACTTCGCATGCCATTGCTTCGAGAGCAGCTAAACCAAAACTTTCTGTTTCTGATGGCATCAAAAACACATCAGCTACTGCAAGCAATTCTTCTACTGCCTCCTGCTTACCTAAAAAACGCACATCCATCGTAGTGCACAAACTGCGTGCTAATGATTCAGCAGCCTGACGTTCCGGACCATCACCAATCATTAATAATTTTGATGGAATTTCTTTGGAGACCTTACAAAAAATCTGAATGACATCTTCTACACGTTTTACTTTACGGAAGTTGGAAGTATGTACCAATATTTTTTCGCCATTTGGTGCAATTGCTTTTTTGAAATGTTCTTTATTTGTTTTTTTGAATCTTGAAAAATCAATAAAATTCGGAATGACTTCTATTTCGTTTTTTATATCGAAATGTGCAAATGTATCCTGCCGCAGACTTTCTGAAACAGCGGTCACGCCACATGACTGGTTGATTGAATAGGTAACGACAGGCTCATACGTAGGGTCTTTCCCGACTAAGGTAATATCTGTTCCATGCAAGGTGGTAATTACAGGAACACTGATTCCTTTTTGTAATAAAATTTGTCGTGCCATATATGCTGCGGATGCATGCGGAATCGCATAGTGTACATGAAAGATATCCAGTTTGGCATTAATAGCCACATCTACCAGCTTGCTGGCCAATGCGGTTTCATAAGGGGCGTAATCAAACAATGGATAATCGTTCAACCGCACTTCATGATAAAAAATATTTTCATTAAAAGTATCTAATAAACGGGCCGGCTCTTTATACGTAATAAAATGTACCTTATGTCCTTTTTGTGCCAGACCTTTTCCAAGTTCTGTAGCGATAACCCCGCTGCCGCCAAAAGTAGGATAACAAACAATTCCAATATTCATTTTATGATTGTTGAATTTATGAAGTACAAAGATAGCAGAATTGTAGTGAATAGGCTTTGGGAAAATGATTAATTATATCTTGATTTTGAATTTCATCTTTTAATAAATAAAACTTTTAAAACTCATTTACATCTGTCATAGTTTATTTCCTATATTTGAATATGAAAAAATATATATTGTTTTTATTTTTCGGATTTTATTATACTTTGTTTTTTGCTGACAAAAATGCAAAGACTTTTGAGATTGAAAATGCTGATAATTATTTTATTGGGGTCTTAGCACCCATGATTGACACAAGTATTTCAAAAATAAATGTTTACTTCTTTAATAATGAGCACGACAGCATCCTACACAATGTAATTATGTATGACAGATTAGGAAGAAAATGTTCCATTATGACATTGGACAAGATTGGAAAAACAATCACACAAAAGACAGACTTAAGCTATCTCAACAATACAAATATTTTATTAAATACAACTATTAATAAATTTTATGACAAGAAAATCTGGACAGATATATGTGCTTACGAATATGATCCTAATGGGAAAATATTAGCTCAATATTTTTTTGACATTGACACAAGTTTCTTAATAACCTATCGGTATAAATATGATGACAATAAACTTACAAAGGTTTTAATAAAAGAATCAGGAACTCAGGGTTTTTATAAGAATGAAACCAGAAAATATGACAAATTAAATCGCATTGTAAAAATAGATGAATTCTTTTCGGACAAAAGCTTATTCTATACATTGAAATTTACTTATGACGAAAATATTATCTCAGAATACTATGTAAGTTCATCTGAACCCCTTAACAAACAGTTACAAAATGTAAAAGAGTATAGTAATGGCAATCTCATAAGATATAAAAAGATCTCACAAAACCAGCAGCAAACCTTAAAAGGAACAAACGGAAATGTTCTGATTAAATCTGATAACTTCGAGGCAAATTACTTTTATGAAGGAAAAAGATTAAGTTATATGAATATAAAATATAGTGACAATTCTATAAAAAAGATAAGAATATACTATGTACAAAAATTAAGATAACTTACTTCAACTGCTTGTTCATTTTCAACCCGCATTCTAAAAATGAAATGTAGTTCTTTTTATCTTTTGCGAAATTATAAGCAACCGGCTGATTGAGCAATTGTTCTTTTGTATTGATTAAAATATATTGTGGCTGTGAGTTTGTTTTAAAATATTTTGCCTGAAAATCACTCCATTTTTGTCCAACTGTTTTTACTTCTCTTTCTGTTCCTGTTGCTGATGATGTATACCATTCATTCTGCGGCAATTCTTTTCTGTCGTCTACATACAAAGATATCACCACATAGTCTTTCAACTTTTCTGTCACTTTTTCATCTGACCATACATTGTCTTCTATCTTTCTGCAATTCACGCACCCAAAACCTGTGAAGTCTAACAAAACAGGCATATTGTGCGCTTTTGCAAACGCTAATCCTTCTTCGTAACTTTTAAAATGTGTAAATGATTCTTCATTTTTTGTTTTAAAATTATAAGATGTTGGCGGAATTAATCCGCTGAATAATTTTACGGGCTTATAATTCACTAAGGCAAATACCAGATAAAAAGTAAATGCTAATGTTACAATTCCTAAAGCTCTGACTAAAAGCGAAGGTTTGTTTTTTGTAAAAATTCCTATGCAATAAAATGCCATTGCTGCAAAGATTAAAATCCAGATAATCATAAACGGTTCGAAACGCAGAACACCCCAGTTCATGGTCATATCTACTGTAGATAAAAATTTGAATGCTAAGGCTAACTCAACAAATCCTAAAATCATTTTTACCGTATTCATCCAGCCGCCTGATTTGGGCAATGATTTCAGCCATTGCGGGAATAATGCAAATAATGTAAACGGCAATGCCAACGCCAAACCAAATCCAAACATACCTAATGCAGGTTTGACAGGAATGTGGTGAAATAATGTTGGTCCGCCGCCTGTAGCTGCTTCAACTAATAGCGTTCCAATGATTGGACCAGTACATGAGAAAGAAACTAATGCTAATGTAAACGCCATAAAAAATAATCCTATATATCCTCCTCGTGAAGAAAGACTGTCTGTCTTATTTGCCCATGATGACGGTAATGTAATTTCATAAAAACCAAAAAAAGAAATTGCAAAGACAACAAATACCACAAAAAATAAAAGATTGAACCAGATATTTGTACTCATCGCGTTTAATGCATCCGAACCAAAAGTGCCGGTGATTATTAAACCTAACAGTACATAAATTAAAATAATGGAAACACCATATAATAGTGCTTTTCTGATGCCTTCATTTTTATCCTTTCCACCTTTAGTAAAAAAACTGACTGTCAACGGAACCATCGGAAACACACAGGGCGTAAGCAATGCAACTAAGCCACCTAAAAATCCTAATAAGAAAATCAGCCAGTAACTTTTATCTTTTACTTCTGCATCTACACTACATGCATTTTTCGCATAGAGCCAGTTAAATTTAGCACTGTCCGAGGGCAAAACGTAAGATTCAATTTTATTTTTAATGATACTGTCT
>JAYVPA010000245.1:0-2974 GCA_043757615.1 Sphingobacteriales bacterium
CCATCATTCGGCACTCTTATTTTGATAGCATACACCAAATTTGCTCTTTCATCTTTTGTCTGAATCGTCTTTGGTGTAAATTCCGATTTGTTGGAAATCCAAGAGATTCTTCCTGAATATATTTTGTATTCTTTCTTGCCATTATCAATCATCACTTTAACAGCCTGGTTCAGTTTTATTGCACTTAACTGAGCACCGGTAATGTATGCTCTCAATGTCAGCGTATCTAAATTTGAAATCTTGTACAATGCTTTTCCGGCACCTGCCATTTCACCTTCCATGGCATATTTTGATAAGACAGTTCCATTAATTGGATTTACAATTGCTCCTTTACTTATTTGGTTATCTACTTGTGCAATAGATTTCTGCATCGGATCTCTTTCACTTAAAATACTTCTGTTTTGTGTAGCGATATTATTAGTGTACAATTTTATTTGTTGTTGTGTTACTACTAATTGTTTTTGCATCTCGTCTACTTTTGCCTGCATATCATCAAATTGCTTTTGTGTCGCAGCATCAGCTTTTACTAATCGACCCACTCTGTCTCTTTCCTGTATCAGGTATTTAAGATTCGTTTGCTGCACCGCTAACTGGTCCTTTACAAGTTGTAATTGAGGTTCAGGATTGTTCGTTTTTTGCGATAAAGTCTGAATTGTAGATTTTATCTGTTCTTTCTGGAATTGAAAATTGGATACATCGATTTGCCCGACAGGTTTTCCTTTCTCAAGAACATCACCTTCATTCAAATTAAAGGAAATAATTTTTCCCGGTTGCTCTGCAGATACAATCACCTCATCTGATTCAAAAACGCCGGATGCGTCTGCTTTATTTTTATCATTATTACATGCAGTAAGAATGAATAATGCCGTTGCTATAAAAAATATGTTTTTCATTTGCTGATTTTTATATAATTCGTTGTATTAATTTCCTGTTGTTGTTTTTTGCGCGTATTGAGTCATCAATAATTGCATAGTGTGCAAGATTTTATTTTGTCTTGCTTCATTGGCCTCATTCACTTCTTTCACATAATCATTCGTGGTAATTACACCGTTCTCTAATTGTGCTTCAGATGTTTTTCTTACAGATTCACGCAGTGCTATAATCTCATCATCTGATTTTATCAATTGTTCATATTTATCTATATCTGCATTTTGTTGTTTAACAGAAACGTTTGTGTTGAACAAGAATATATTTTGCTGTACGTCAATTATTTTCCGGTCATTTTCACTTTGCAATCTTTCTTTTTTAAATGTATACAAAGCAGTCGGACTCCAGTTTAATCTTAACCCTGTAATATAAAAAGGTTTAAAGCCATCCTGCAAAGGGTTTACCGGAGATGGTTTTCCTACTCCGCCCTGGAAGAATGCATTTAATTTAGGATAACTTTTAGTAGCGATTAATTTGCCTTGCAGCTGTGATGCTTTCTTTTGTAAATCAAATGCCTGCAACTCCGGTCTTTTAATAGAATCATCATCCACAGGTGATGCAGGGTTTTGCAAAACAGTTTGTGAATCTATTGTCTTATCAATAAAGAAGCCCAACATATCGGTATACGCTTTGCGTGATGCCTTTAATTCTATGTCATGCTGAGATACTTTTAACAGCTCGGCTTTCAGTTTATCTAAATTACTGTGAAAGCCGGTACCGTTGTCGATAGCAGCCTGCATTTGTTTGATACCGATATTAATATCGCCTTTCAATAAATCACTTTGTTTTAATTGTTCATCAATCATCAACGCACCAAAAAACAACTGGTTGATGCGGTCTTTTAACTTATACAGTTCCAAATTCAGATTTTCCAGTTGAATGTCAGATTGCGCTGCAATTATTTGTTTCTGTAATTTATTGGCAGGAAAATCTGTCAACGATTGCGATACTTCAGCAGTGAGTTTATACTGGTCTTTAGTAGGAGCGGGAATGCTGAAAATGCCGGCATACTGAGCAGGAATATCTATTTTGGTAACATCAGACTGATAGGTGATGGAGCCGCTTACCAGAAACTGCGGATAGATACCTTTAGAAATATTATCGATGTTATACATCTTGGATAATTCTATTAAGTTGCGTTGTTTTGCTAATGGATAATTTGCTTGTGCCCACTGATAACATTGATCGAGCGTGAGAAGTGTATTGTCTTGCGCAAATGCTGTTATCCCCAAAAATAATATAAAGAATGTAAAAATGAATTTTCGCATTTTTGTCAATATGACTGTATTTACATTAGTTTTCATTTGTTAATAGTTAATTATTAAACATTGCTTTCATCCACGTAGGAATTAATTTTTTTCTTTCTCTCATCAGCTTTTCAAATTCTTTATCGCTAATGCCAGTTCTTGCTTTTAGTAAAGCACTGGCAGCAAACGGAAATACAATCAGCGACATAATGTTTGCTATGATATGTATTGGGTGTACCGCTTTCATTTTTCCCGATTGTATATCATTTAAAATGCTTTCCATAAAGGAAGCCCTCATTTGCTTGATCCTGTTCATAATAGGATCATCACTTACATCATTTTTAAATTCTTCAGTACGGCTGACACTCAATATAAAAAATGGTAAATCAGGATTTGCAATCAGCATCTCGATGTATTTGTCAATCAGAATTTCTATTTTTTCTTCAAATGACAAATCTTTATTGGTATTGATGGTCTCAACAATGCCGCCCATAAACAGCACCACGTTTTCTTTCATCACAATCTCAAATAATTTCTCCTTGCTCCTGAAATAATAGTTGAGTAAAGCCAGATTAATGCCTGATTCTTCCGCGATGTCGCGGGTGCGGGTAGCTGCAAAGCCTTTTTGTGTAAAGAGTTTTTTTGCTGCCGCTTTGATACGCTCTTCGGTTGAATTATCCTTTTCTATGTTCTTTTTGGCTGCCACTTAAGTAAATGTGCACAAAACTAAACTCTTTTAACGAATTAATCAAATTATTTAATCATTTGATTAATTTTTAACATATTGTGACGTCGGCGAG
>JAYVPA010000246.1:0-2963 GCA_043757615.1 Sphingobacteriales bacterium
TTTCAGTTTAAGCGCTTCCAGCCATTTTTTCTCCAGGTATTCCTGATAAGCAGCTACGACATATCCGCGGCATTCCTCAAAAATACGTTTCTTTTCAGGTAAGGGATTATAAACCTGCGTAATCTGGTATTTGCTGCCAATAAGTTTGGGCATGCTTAAACTTTCTGTCAGTATATTGAGTTTGGTTTTTGTTTGATCTAAAACCTGTGCATTTATTTTCTGGGTTGTAATGCCTGATGCTTTTAATTTCTCTGTCAGCATCTCATCAGAAATGGTTTTATTTGTTTGCAAAATTTTGTAAGCTGACATTGATTGTTTTTGATTGTCCGTAGAAATCACTCTCACCGTTGCTCTTTTTTTAAGATTGAAATCAGGCTTGTGTTCATTATAATAAGCCATCAAACCAACAGAATCCTCAGAAGCTTTATTCCAAATATTATTTTCAGATAAAGAGAAAATCATGATGCCATTTCTGTATTCATCCATCAAGGCCTTATATTCAACATTATTTTCCTTAATGTCATTTTTATAATAGTTGGTAATAATTGTTTGAACCGTATTTTTTATTAAAGCATCATACTTATCCGCTCCAGCTTTAGGATAGACATTGTAAAATGTTTCCTGAATTATTTTACCGTAATCATTTTCGTCAAATGACTTCTTTCCTATCTGAAGCATTACTCTTGCTTTCGTAGTATCCTTATAGCTGAATGGCGCATTTTGTGCATACACCATTAAGCGTTGTTTTAAAACCGGATAATTATCGGTGAATTGTTTAACGCCATATTTATCACTTAGCTTTTGTACAAACTTATCCATTTCATATTGGTACTGCGGCAGGCTTGGTAATTTGGTTTTTAATAAAGGAACCGATTCTTCATACGATAATGGTTTTGCAGTTTCTAAACGCTTTACAATATACCAGGCTGTATTTGTTTTGAACGGGGCTGAATATTCACCGTCTTTTAATGCATAAGCAGTTTCTTCAAAAGCTCTTGCATAAGTATTAATTCCAAACCAGTCTAACTGACCTTTGTTTCCTTTAGAAAAATCATCTTCGCTGTATTTCTGTACAACATCTTCAAATGATGCATTACTTTTCATTTTCGAGTATGCTAAACGAATAGTATCTTCAGCTATTTTTTTTCCGTTGGCTGTAGTATCTGTTATGGAAAAGAAACGTTTGATAATAGCAACTTTTAATTTTGGTCGTGCTGCTCTTATTTCATTCAGTTTTATTAGGTGATAACCTAAACGCGTTTTTACAGGTTCTGAAATTTCACCAACTTTCATTTTATATGCAGCTTCTTCCAGTTCCGGAAAAGCCATTTGATAGCTGTTGAACCAACCCACTTTCCCGCCATTGCCGGCTGATTGTTTATCTACAGATGATTTTGCAGCTTCTTCAAAACTACTTCCTGATTTTATTTTTTTTGATGCTTCTGACACTTTTGCTAAAGCATCCTTATCATTTCCATTTGTAATCGGGAAGAAAATGTGACTGATATTAACATCCGTTTTAGAACGTTCATATTCCTGCTTTACTAATTTTTCCAGGATATCTTTATCTACATAAGAGTCAAGTAATTGTTTTTCGTAAACCTCTAATTCATCTTTAAATCTGTCATTCGTATCTAAGCCTTGTTTTATCGCTTCTTTAACTTTCAATCTGAAATTGATGTATAAATTCAGGTAATCTTCCAGTGACTTTCTGCTGTAATCTGCTTTATTACTAAAATTATTTTTCTTGTATATATACTCGAATTCTGATTTTTTTACTTTAGTATCACCAACAGAAAACAGAATTTCGTCCTGTGCCTGTAGTTGGTTAATAAAAGAAAATAGGGAAATAATGGAGAAAAGTAGAGCTTTTTTCATGTAAAACAGATTTATAACAAATTTATTCAATTTTATCATACTTTAATATAGAACTTAAAAACACTCTGTTTATTTAGTTAATTTTAACAAGATTTTATAAAGTAGTATGCGAAGGAAGAAAAAAGTAAATTATCCGATTTTAGAAAATGTGGAAATAACAGCAATTGCTGCTGAGGGAAAAGGTTTAGCAAGAGTAGACAGTTTTGTTGTGTTTGTAGAAAAGGCAATTCCCGGGGATATCGTTGATGCAAAAATTATAAAGAAAAAAAAGGATTACGCACTTGCTGAAATTGAAAAAGTCGTAAAACCCTCTGAAAAAAGAATTGCCTCTTTTTGTCAGCATTTTGGTGTATGCGGTGGCTGCAAATGGCAGCATGTAGATTATAAATTTCAATTAGAATTTAAACATCAGTTGGTCGAAGAAGCATTCAGGAGAATCGGAAAAATTGAACTGCAAAATTGTTTGCCAATTTTAGGATGTGAAGAAACCGTTTTCTACAGAAATAAATTGGAATTTACATTTTCGAATCGTGTGTGGCTGACGCGCGAACAAATTGACAGCGGCGAAGTGTTTGACAGAAATGCATTGGGTTTTCACACTGCAGGAAATTTCGCCAGTGTGCTTCATATTAATGAATGTTTTTTACAGGACTCAACAGTAAATGCCGTAAGAAATGCTGTTTACAAATTCGCTGTTGAAAATAATTATACGTTTTATAATTTAAAATTTCATGAAGGATTGCTGCGCAATCTGATTTTCAGAACTACAACGATTGGCGAATGGATGGTAACGCTTTGTGTGGCAGAAAATGATATGGAAAAGATTGAATTGATGATGAATTTCATTAAAGATAATTTTCCGTTTATTACTTCATTAAATTATATCATCAACACAAAAAAGAACGATACTATTTATGACCAGGAAGTGATTACATTTAATGGGAAAAATCACATTATCGAGCAACTTGGAAATGTACGTTATAAAATCAGTACGAAATCATTTTTCCAGACAAACAGCAAACAGGCAAAACGTTTGTATGATATCGTAAAAGATTTCGGAAATTTTACAAAAAATGATTTAGTAT